>SKMM01000068.1 GCA_007121055.1 Paracoccaceae bacterium
CTTCGACGCCCTGAGCCTGCCAAAACCCGTCTGACGCCAGATGTCGTCGCAAAAACACCAACCTCGCGTCAGAAATATCAATCTCTTACGCGATCAGCTGTCGAACTCCGGGGCCCGGCGCTTCGTGCGCAGGTCGGCGCGGGCATCCGGCCCCATCCTTCCGCGGCGTCGAGCGGGAAGCATGGCAGGTCTAGCGCCCGGGGGGATCTACAGGCGTCGGGGACCACGGCCGCCGTGGTGGTCGCGGTCCCCCCGCCCGGATCTAGCCTTGCCGAGCCTGCTGCGGGCCCCGCAGGCCTTGTCAGGTCGGGCAGGGCCCGGTGCGGAACGTGCCGTCGCCCACGGCATAGGCGCACTCGTTGGTCTCCATGTTCCGGGCCACCAGCGTGCCCGCCGCGGCGCCGGCCAGGGCGCCGACCACGCGCCAGCTGGGGCTGTTCGTCAGAAACGATGCCGTCAGCAGACCCGCGGCCGCGCCGGCGGCGCCGCCCAGGATCATGCGGTCCTGCTGTGTCATCTGGCAGCCCGCGAGGGCGATGGTCCCGGCGCACAGCAGCGCGAGGGGTAGCTTGGTCATGGAAGTCTCCTGTCTGTCCTCGTCCGGACGGGTGGCCCGCCCCGGCGGAACCCTAGCAGCAAATCCGCCGGGCTGGACAGTCGCGCCGTGCCCGGGCGCCCCGCAGTCCGGCCGATTTTCGCCAGTGTCGCCCGCGCTGCCGGAAGCTCGGCCGTCGCCTGTGGGGGTGGGGCAGGACGCTGCGCGGACGCGAGGGCAATGCCGCCGGCATCCGGGTGCGCAGCGTTGCTAAGGGCCGTAGAGGCCGGCCCTGCCCTTGGCCCCGGGCAGGGATCGGTGCAGCGGGGCCAGGGGGATAGAGGGCCGCGCCATCTTGCGTCCCTCCGCGGCTTGGGGTTCAAGAAAGCATGGCGGCCACCGCTGCACCGATCCCTGCCCAGCGTCCCATCGTCGGCATCCTGTGGATGGTGACCACGGGCCTGTGCTTTGTGGGCGTGACGGGCATCGTCAAGCATGTTGGCCAGGACATGCCGGCGGCGCAGGCCGCGTTCCTGCGGTTCCTGCTGGGGCTTGTGTTCCTGCTGCCGGTGCTGCCGGCGCTGCTGCGGTTCCGGCCCTGTCGGACGGATCTGGGGCTGTTCGGGGCGCGGGCGGCGCTGCATGTGGTGGGGGTGGTGCTGTGGTTCTACGCCATGACCCAGATCTCCATCGCCGAGGTCACGGCGATGAACTACCTCGCGCCGGTCTATGTCACCATCGGGGCGGCGCTGTTCCTGGGCGAGAAGCTGGCGGCGCGGCGCATCCTCGCGGTGGTTGCGGGGCTGCTGGGGGCGCTGATCATCCTGCGCCCGGGCTTCCGCGAGATCTCGCCCGGGCATCTGGCGATGCTGGGCACGGCGCTTGCGTTCGGGGCGTCCTATCTGTTCGCCAAGCTCCTGTCCGAGCGGTTCGATGCGGGCATGGTGGTGGCGATGCTGTCGGTGATGGTGACGGTGGGGTTGGCGCCGCTGGCCTGGGCGGTGTGGGTGCCGCCGACGCTGGTGCAGCTGGGTTGGCTGTTTCTGGTGGCGGCCTTCGCCACTGCGGGGCACTACGCCATGACGCGGGCCTTTGCCGTGGCGCCGGTGACGGTGACGCAGCCGGTGACCTTCCTGCAGCTGGTGTGGGCCACGCTGCTGGGGCTGTTCGTGTTCGCCGAGCCCATCGACGGCTGGGTGATCCTGGGCGGTGCGCTGATCCTGGGCGCGGTGAGCTTCATCACCTGGCGCGAGCATGTGTTGCGGCGCCGCGCAATGACGCCGTCGCCCGAGGCCACGAAGTATTGACGGGCCCCGCCAACGACGCCGGGTTGTGACCGGTCTCCCTGGATCAGGCGTGCCCGGCAGGGACGCCGGAGCCCGGGGCGCGGCCGGCCGCCGGGGCTGTCGATATCAGGCCGCCCGCGCCAGCGCCGCCACCAGCCGGGAGCGGGCGGGGGGCAGGGGCGGGCCGTCCTCCGGGGCGAAATGGCGGTCGAGGAAGTGGCCGGTCAGAGCCAGCGCGGCCTGCAGCTCGGCGCCCTGTGCGGGGGCCGCACCGCGCAGGCAGGCGGGCAGGGGCAGCAGGCGGTCGGCCCAGTCGCCCGCGGCCTCGGCCGTCACCGCCCGGCCGGTGCGGGGCGAGACATAGGCCAGCCCCGTGCGCGTCCCCGTCACCGCGCAGCGGCGCAGGTCGAGGCCATAGCCCAGCTCCTCCAGCAGCCCCAGTTCCCAGCGCAGATAGGCCGCGGGCCAGTCCGGCACCCCCTCCAGCGCGTCGAGCAGCGTGCGCGAGGCGGCCCAGAGCCGCGGATAGGGCGCGCGTTCGGGCAGCACCCGGGCCAGCAGCGCGCACACCGACGCGAGCCCCGCCAGCGCGAGCCGGTCGCCCATCACCCTGGCCGCCCGGTTGTGCAGTGGCTCCACCGAAAAGGTGCCGAGCTGCACCTCCAGCCGCGCGCGCCAGGTGACGTCGAGCTCGGCGCCCGGTTGCAGGTGCGGGGCCATGCGCCGGCCCGCGCCGCCGGGCACGAGGCCCATGTGGCGGCCCTGCGCCTCGGTGAAGACCTCGGCGATGGCGGCGGTCTCGCCATGCCGGCGGACTGCGATCAGAAGGCCGGGGGCGCGCCATTCCATCGCCCGGGTGTAGGACGCGGCAGCGGTCCCGTCGAGCGCGCTGTCCCGTGGAGCCGGATCAGAGGCCAGGGCTGGCAAGCCCCGGCTGGGGTCGGATCTGGGGGAGGTTGTGCATGGCCCGGGCGGATCGGACTTTGTGGGGCCTGCAGCCGCAGGTCCGGGGCGGTGGGCGCCCTGTGCCCGGCCGAGGCTGCGCCCTGGCTGCCGCCGGTCAGTCGGGCAGCGGGGACGCGGGAAGGGAATCGGCGGCCGGGGGGAGGAGGGCGTAAAGGCCCAGCAGGCTGTGGGACGGCGACAGCGCCACCCCGTCAGGCGCGGTGACGCCCAGCGGCGCGGGGCCGAGGTGTGGCAGCAGCGCAAGGACACCCTCGGCGTCCCACAGCCGCGCGTCGGGCCGGCGCAGGGGCAGGCGCCGCACCTGCCAGCCGGGCAGCGAGGCCCCGAGCGCGGCATGGGCGGCCCGGGCGGTGGCGTAGAGCGTTTGATGCGCAAGTTCCTGCGCAACATGGTGGCCGAGCGGGTCGGTCGCCTGCTCCGGGGGGGCGTGTGGCTGCGCC
>SKMM01000313.1 GCA_007121055.1 Paracoccaceae bacterium
CCACAGCATACATCTCCTCGCCTTCAGCTCGTTGCCTCAGGCGCAAGATGCGGAATTTTGCTCCGCGACGGTCAGATCATCCGACCGCTACCGCTGTCCATTTTGTCTCCGGGATTCACACACCGCCGGGGGGGTCCCTTTTGGACGCCTATGACCCCGGAAACGGGGTCCCTATTGCACGCCTCTCCACATTCAGCAGGAGGAGATCGAATTGCCGGGCCGTCTGGGGCGCAACTATCAGGACGTCACCGACACCATTCGGCACTTCATGCGGCAGCAGCACCGCATAGGTGACGGGCTGTGCATAGGCATCCGCGAACTTGGCGTTGTCGGAATCCGGAACGAAAAATTGTCGCCATTCGTTGGCGAGCGCTTCGACGGCAGATCCTTCGACGAAGGGGGGGCGTTCTCAACCTCCGACCGAAGGAAGCGCGACAGGGTCGCAAGGTAGTTCGCAAAACCCGAGAGGTTGTGCGGGACGCTGGGCTGCCACCAGCAGCGGCCCCGGCCCGTCAGTGAGCCGCACAGCGCCGCCGGCGGTGCCCCCGAGCATGGTTTGCGGGGGCCGCATCGGCCTTCAGGGTGGAGGACGTGAACATCGACCACCCTCTGCCGCACATCTGGATCCGCTGGCGCGAGGACCGCAGGGTCAAGACCAAGGTCTCCATCCGCGCCGTGCCGTTGGTCAGGGACGCTCTGAAGGCTGCGAGAGAGGCCCTCAGGCTGGCCGAGTTGCTCCCTCAGCGATGCAAGGGCGGGACCTCGCAGTTCCCATGATGTTTCCCCATCACGGCTGCGCGGGCGACCCCGCGGCACCGAAGCCCCTAAACAAGCACCTTCGCAAGTTTATGACGAAGAAGGACAATCAACGGATGGCGTCGCGCAGGGCTGCGGCAAGGTCTGTGCGTTCCCAGCTGAAGCCGCCCTCGGCGTCCGGGGTGCGGCCGAAATGGCCATAGGCGGCCGTGCGGGCATAGATTGGCCGGTTCAGCCCCAGATGGGTGCGGATGCCGGTGGGCGTCAGGTCCATCACCCGCGGGATCGCGGCCTCGATGGCGGCCTCGTCGATCTGGCCGGTGCCATGGGTGTCGACATAGATCGACAGCGGTTTGGCCACCCCGATGGCATAGCTGATCTGCAGCGTGCAGCGGTGCGCCAGCCCCGCGGCCACGATGTTCTTGGCCAGATAGCGCGCGGCATAGGCTGCCGAGCGGTCCACCTTGGTGGGGTCCTTGCCCGAGAACGCGCCGCCGCCGTGGGGGGCCGCACCGCCATAGGTGTCCACGATGATCTTGCGCCCCGTGAGGCCTGCGTCCCCGTCCGGGCCGCCAATGACGAAGCGGCCGGTGGGGTTGACGTGCCATTCGGTCTTCTCGGTCAGCCAGCCGGCGGGCAGGACCTCGCGGATGTAGGGCTCCACGATGGCGCGGATGTCGTCGGAGGTCTGGCTTTCATCGGCGTGCTGCGTGGAGAGCACCAGCTGCAGCACCTCCACCGGCATCCCGTCCTCGTAGCGCAGGGTGAGCTGGCTTTTGGCGTCCGGGCGCAGGGTGGGCTCGGCGCCCGACTTGCGCGCCTCGGCCAGCCGCTGCAGGATGCGGTGGGCATACTGGATCGGGGCGGGCATCAGGTCGGGGGTCTCGTCCACCGCATAGCCGAACATGATGCCCTGGTCGCCGGCGCCGCCGGTGTCGACCCCTTGGGCGATGTGCGCCGACTGTTCGTGCAGGAAGTTCAGCACATGGCAGGTGTTCCAGTGGAACTTCTCCTGCTCGTAGCCAATGTCGCGGATGCAGTCGCGGGCGATCTGGGGGATGTGCCCCATCATGTTGCGCAGCTTGTCGGGATCGCTCAGCCCCAGTTCGCCGCCGATCACCACCATCGAGGAGGTGGCGAAGGTTTCGCAGGCCACCCGGGCGTTGGGCTCGATCGCCAGGAGCGCATCAAGAACCGCGTCGGAGATACGGTCGCACAGCTTGTCGGGGTGCCCCTCCGAGACCGACTCGGAGGTGAAGACGTAGTTCTTACGGGACATGAAAGCGCTCCATTGGGGTGATCCCCGCCACGCCAGGAAGCCGTTGTGGCGGTTCGACGGGGCGCCATAGCCCCGCGCGCAGACGCCGTCAACGGGTGCGCCGGCGCCGCAGGCTCAGCCCGCCCAGGATCAGCGCCAGCAGCACCGCCAGCGGGGCCTCGCCGGTGCGGGCAAAGGGCGTGGGCGGCAGCGCCCCGGGCAGGGCCGCGTCCACCACCCCGGGCCGGCCGAGCCCCAGCTGCACCACCGGCCGGCCATGGGCGTCGATCACCGCCGAGATGCCGGTGTTGGCCGAGCGCAACAGCGGCAGCCCCTGCTCGATGGCCCGCAGCCGGGCCTGCGCGAGGTGCTGCCATGGCCCCAAAATCCGCCCGAACCAGGCGTCATTGGTCACCTGCAGCACGAAATCGGGCCGTTCCGGCGTGCGCAGATGGGCGGGAAACACCGCCTCGTAGCAGATCAGCGGCAGGGCGCGACCCAGCGGCCCGAGGTCCAGCAGCTTGGGCCCCGGCCCCGGGCTGTAGCCCCGCAGCGCCTGCCCGGCGAGCCCCGGCAACGGGCCATCGGCCAGCCGGCCCAGCAGCGGGATGTACTCGCCAAACGGCACCAGATGGTGCTTGTCGTAGACCGCCGTGGGCCGCCCGTCGGGGTCGAGCACGACCAGACTGTTGAAGAACCGCCCAGAGTCGGCGCGCTGGACGCCCAGTGCCACCTGCGCGCCACGGGCTGCCTCGGCGATGGTCCGCAGCGCGGGGTCGGCGGGATCAAACAGCCAGGGCACGGCGGTCTCGGGCCAGACCACGAGGTCGGGCGGGGCCTGGCCAGGGCCGGGGGGCGCGGCGGTCAGGTCGAGGTGCCGCTCGAAGAACATCCAGACGAGGTCGCGCCGCCATTTCAGGTGCTGCGGCACGTTGGGCTGCACGAGCCGCACCTGCGGGCCGCGATCGGGCGGCGCCGGAGCGGCCAACCGTGCCGCCCCCCAGACCCAGCCCGCCGCGAGGACTGCCACCAAAAGCAGCCCGGCCACCGACACTGCCACCCGTCCCGGCGCCAGGGCCAGCGCCGCGGCCACGCCCGCCACCGCCAGCGTCAGCGCCGTCAGGCCTGACGCGCCCACCACCGCCACCAGCTGCGCCAGCGGCGTGTCGAGCCAGACATGCCCGGGCATCGCCCAGGGAAAGCCCGTCAGCA
>SKMM01000396.1 GCA_007121055.1 Paracoccaceae bacterium
ATCGACCCGCCCAGCAGATAGCCCAGCTGCACCCCCATCACCGCCAGCGCCGTGGGGGCCGCGTTCTTGACCACATGCAGGAAGACGCCGAATTCCCCGAGGCCCCGCGCGCGCAGGCCGATGACGAATTCCTGCGCCAGGATCTCGGCCACCAGCGCGCGCACGGTGCGGGCGACGATGCCCATGGGGATCACGCTCATGGTGATGGCGGGAAGCACCATGTAGCTCAGATGCTCCATGTCGAAGCGCCACTGGCTGGAGCCGCCGGGGCCGGCGCCGGCGGCGGGCAGCCAGCCGAGCTGCGACGAGAAGATGATCACCAGCACCATGCCAAGCCAGTAATGCGGGACCGACACGCCGAAGACCGCGGCCGCCGAGGCCGCCTTGTCCGCGGGCGAGTTGGCGAAATACCCCGCCACGAAGCCGAACAGGCAGCCCAGCACGAAGCCGATCACGGTGGCGACGGCGGCGAGCATCAGCGTGTTGCCGACCGCGCGGAACACCTCGGTGGAGACGGGGCGGCCGGTGGCGATGGAGGTGCCCAGATCGCCCTGCAGCGCGCGGCCGAGCCAGAGCAGGAACTGCTCGAGATAGCTGCGGTCGAAGCCGTAGAGCACCCGCAGCCGCTCCTGCAGCTCCACCGAGGCGTCGGCGGGCAGGATCGAGATCAGCGGATCGCCGGGCGAGATGTGGACGAGCGCGAAGCACACGACCGAGACGCCCAGCATCACGGGCAGGGTGTAGAGGATGCGGCGCAGCGCATAGCCGAGCATCGGGCGCCTCCGTGGGATCGGGGAATGTGGGGCCGAAGTCGGGGCGGCCCCGCCCGGGGGTCGGGCGGGGCCGTGGGATCAGGGCTCGATGTCCATCGTGGCGATGTCGATGAACCAGCTGCGCGGCTGCACCACGCCGGTCACGCGGGGCGACATGGCGCGGGGGCCCACGTCGTGGGCGATCCAGACGAAGGGCGCCTCCTCGACGATGCGGGCGTGCAGGCGGGCCAGCGCCTCGTCGCGGGCGTCGTCGTCGAAGGTGGTGCGCGCGTCGGCGATCAGCCCGTCGAACTCGTCATCGCCGAAATAGCCCCAGTTGTTGGACACCGGCGGGAAGGCCCCGGTGGAGGTGAAGCGGACCATGGCAAAGAACGGGTCCATCGCGGCGAAGGACACGTTGATCGCATGCGCGCCGTTGGCCGACGGATCGGTCGCGCCCCGCCGCCAGTTGGTGAACAACGTGTTCCACTCGATCACGTCCAGCTCCACGTCGAAATAGCACTCGCGCAGGGCCTGCTGCATGTACTCGTTCATCGGGATGGGCTGCATCTGCCCCGACCCGGACGCCGAGGTCTGCACCCGCACGCGCAGCGGGTTGTCGGCGGAATGGCCGGCCTCGGTCATCAGCCGGCGGGCTTCCTCCAGATCATAGCGGATCTCGAAGGAGGGATCGCCCCACCAGGGGTGGTCGGGCCCCACCGTGCCCACCGGGGCGGCCATCAGCCCGCCCAGCAGGATCGCCAGCTCCTCGCGGTCGAAGCACAGGTTGGCGGCATGGCGCACGTTGCGGTCGAGCCAGGGGGATCCTTCCGCAAAGGACAGCTGCCACGGCCAGACATGGGGCTGGGCGTTGGAATAGAGGACGAAGCCGCGCGATTCGATCTGGGGGATGGCGTCGGGCGCGGGCGCCTCGATCCAGTCCACCTGGCCGCCCAGCAGGGCGGCGGTGCGGGCGTTGGCCTCGGGCAGCGGCACCATCACCACGCGGTCCAGCGGCGAACGGCGCGACTCGTCCCAGTAATCCTCGTTGGGCACCAGCTCCAGGCGTTCGCGCGGGGCGAAATTGGTGACGCGGAACGGGCCCGAGCCCGAGGGGTCGGCGGCGAAGGCGGCCCAGGCGGCCTCGGAATCGCCGGTTTCCTCGAACTTGGCCTGCCAGTGGCTGGGCGAGGCCATGAACAGGTTCGTCAGGTTGATCGGCAGGAAGCTGTCGGGCTCGGAGGTGACCAGTTCCACGGTGAATTCGTCGATGACGTTTGCGGACCGCAGCGTGGGCATGCGCGAGGCGGTGACACCGACCTGGCTCGCGTCGAAATGCTCGGCGTCCTCGTCCAGCACCTTCTGGACGTTCCACACAACCGCCTCGGCGTTGAAGGGCGAGCCGTCGTGGAACACCACATCCTCGCGCAGGGTGAAGGTCCAGCGGGTGGTGTCGTCGGGGTTGACCTCCCACGCGGTCGCAAGGCCGGGGATGATGACCGAGGCCGTGTCATCGCGGCTGAGGTCCCAGTGCACCAGCGCATCATAGATCGGGATGCCGGTGAAGCGGTTGCCCTCGAAGCCCTGGTCGGGCTGGCCCAGCGTGCGGGGGATGTCGGCCGCCGTCATGCCGATGCGCAGCACGCGCTCCTGGGCGGCCAGCGCCGCAGGCAGGGTCAGCGCCGTGGTCGCCACGAGGGCTGCGGCAAGGAAGGAAGTCTGTCGGGGCATGGAAGTCCTCTCTGTCGGTCGCGGGGCGCGTTGAGCGCCTTCGGTTTGCCCGGCAGGGTTGCAGGGAGGGGCCCGGCCGAGCGGGGCACCTGGGCAGCGGCCCTGACGGTGGTTTGCATCTAGACCGGGGGCGCCGGCGGCCTGTCAAAGAAAAACTGTGCGGGTTAGCCTTTTTTTGGCACGCCTGCGTCGGTGGCGTGCAGGAGCTGCGCGGGGCGGTGGCGCGAGGGCGGTTGTTGGAGCCGGCTGGGGCGGCCCGGCGTTGAGGGGCAGCGGTGGCCCGACGCGGGCGCGCCGGTCATGGCAGGAGGGCAGGATGCAGGTTGACACCATCATCATCGGGGCGGGTACGGCGGGGCTGTCGGCGCTGCGTGAGGTTCGCCGGCGCACGGAGGATTTCGTGCTGATCAATCACGGGCATTGGGGGACGACCTGCGCGGCGGTGGGGTGCATGCCGTCCAAGGCGTTGATCGAGGCGGCCAATGCGTTCCACCGGCGGCGGGATTTCGAGGCCTTCGGGCTGCGCGGGGCCGAGGCGCTGCGCGCCGATGTGCCCGCGGTGCTGGCGCGGGTGCGGGCCTTGCGGGACGATTTCGTCCAGGGGCCCGGGGCGACGCCGCAGAAGCTGGGGGAGCGCGCCATCGCCGGGCGCGCGCGGCTGGTCAGCCCGACGGAGGTGGAGGTGGACGGCCGGCGCATCGGGGCGCGGGCGATCCTGCTGTGTCCCGGCAGCCGGCCGGTGGTGCCGGGGGCATGGCGGGCCTTCGGCGACCGGATCCTGACCAGCGACACGCTGTTCGAACAGCCCGACCTGCCGCGGCGCATCGCGGTGGTGGGGCTGGGCGCCATCGGGATCGAGCTGGCGCAGGCGCTGGCGCGGCTGGGGCTGGAGGTGACGGGGATCGACGCGGGCGAAACGCTGGCGGGGATCGCGGACCCGGAGGTGCTGGCGGCGTTCCGGCCGCTGATCGAGGCGGAGTTTCCGGTGCATCTGGGGGTGGAGGCGGCGCTGGAGGCGGCGGGCGACACCATCCGGGTGCGCGCCGGTGCGGCGGAGGTCGAGGTCGACGCGGTGCTGGCGGCCATGGGCCGGCGGCCCAATGTGGACGGGCTGGGGCTGGAGGTGCTGGGCGTGCCGCTGGACGATCGGGGCCTGCCGGCGGTGGACCCGGAGACGTTGCGGATCGGTGATACGGAGGTGTTCCTGGCGGGCGATGCCAACGGCTTTCAGCCGCTCCTGCACGAGGCCGCGGACGAGGGGCATATCGCCGGGCGGCTGTCGGCGCCGGGGGCGGGGGCGGGCTGCTGCCGGCGCACGGCCATGGCGATCACCTTCTGCAGCCCGCAGGTGGCGCGGGTGGGCCCGCCGCTGTCCGAACTGCCCGAGGGTACGATCACCGGAGCGGTGGATTTTGCCCGGCAGGGACGGGCGCGGGTGGCGGCCAAGGCGGCGGGCGTGCTGCGCATCCATGCCGATCCCGGGGATGGTCGGCTGCTGGGGGCCGAGATGTGCGCGCCGGCGGCCGAGCACATGGCGCATCTGCTGGGGCTTGCGATTTCGGCCGGGATGGGGGTGCGGGACGTGCTGGGCATGCCCTTCTATCATCCGGTGCTGGAGGAGGGGCTGCGCTCAGCGCTGCGGGATCTGTCGCGGCAGTTGCCGGGGGCGGGGGCCTCGGACCTGTCGGGCTGCGAGGCCATCGGGCATGAGGCGCTTGATTGACGCGCCTCAGCCCATCCGCCCCTGCAGCCGGCGGCGGGTGGGCAGCAGCGCCGCGAGCAGCCCGAGCGCGGGCAGGAAGGAGCACAGCAGGAAGACCGTCTGCAGGCCCCTCAGGTCCGCGAGCACGCCGAGGGCTGCGGCGGCGATCCCGCCCATGCCGAAGGCGAAGCCGAAGAACAGCCCCGCGACCATGCCGACCCGGCCGGGCACGAGCTCCTGCGCGTAGACCACGATGGCCGGGAAGGCGCAGGACAGCAGGATGCCGATGACGACCGACAGGACCGCCGTCGCCTCCAGGCCCACATGGGGCAGCGCGAGCGTGAAGGGCAGCGCGCCGAGGACCGAGATCCAGATCACCGCGAGCGGCCCGATACGGTCGCCGATGATGCCGCCCAGCGCCACGCCCGCCGCCATGGCGCCGAGGAACACGAACAGAAGGACCTGCGCGGGCTGCAGGGCGATCCCGAACCGCTCCATCAGGAAGAAGGTGTAGTAGCTGGAGATCGACGCGGTGTAGGCGTTCTTGCTGAGCACGAGCATCGCCAGCACGCCGATGACGAAGGCCACCTGCGCGCGGGGCAGGGGCAGGGGCGGGCGGGGGCCGGTCTGGGTGGCCGTCCTGCGGCGCAGGGCGCTGTGCCAGGCGGCGATGCGGCTCAGGATCAGCATGCCCAGCAGGGCCGCGACCGCGAACCAGGCGATGGAGGGCCGGCCCAGGGGCACGACGATGAAGGCCGCCAGCAGCGGGCCCAGCGCGGTCCCGAGATTGCCGCCGACCTGAAACAGCGATTGCGCCGTGCCGTGGCGGCCGCCCGAGGCCAGGCGGGCCACGCGGCTCGCCTCTGGATGGAACACCGCCGAGCCGAGGCCGATGAGCATCGCGCCGGCCAGCAGCAGCGGATAGCTGGTGGCGAAGGCGAGAAACCCGAGGCCCAGCAGGGTCGATGCCATCCCGATGGGCAGCGCCATGGGGAAGGGGTGGCGGTCGGTGACGATGCCCACGCCGGGTTGCAGCAGCGAGGCGGTGACCTGGAAGGCGAAGGTCATCAGCCCGATCTGCCCGAAGCTGAGCGCGAATTCGGCCTGCAGCAGCGGGTAGATGGCCGCGAGCAGCGACTGCATCACGTCGTTGAGCATGTGGCACAGGCTGATCCCGGCGATCACGGCCCAGGTGGTGGCGCTGCGTGCCGGTGCTGAGTCCGTGCCGATGGCCATGGATGCCTCGTTTTCCGTGCGACCGGCGCAGGTTGGGCGATCCGGGCGCCGGCCACAAGGGGCGCTTGCCGGGCGCGGCGGGCTGCGGCAGGGTCGGGGCATGGCCGAGTTGCGTGCGATCGACGATCTGTCCCGTCCCTTCCCCGAGACCGCGCTGGGGACGCGCTGGGAAATGGTGACGGACGGGGTGATGGGGGGTGTCAGCCGCGGGCAGCTGCGGCCGGCGGAGGTGGGCGGCCGCGCGGCGCTGCGGATGACGGGGGAGGTGAGCCTCGCCAACAATGGGGGCTTCGTGCAGATGGCGATGGATCTGGCGCCCTCGGGGCTGCTCGATGCCGGCGGCTGGCGGGGGATCGCGCTGGATGTGGCCGGCAATGGCGAGGGGTACGGGGTGCATCTGCGCACCGATGCCGCGGTGCGGCCCTGGCAGTCGTGGCGGCAGGGCTTCGTGGCCGGGGATTGGGGGCGGGTGTTTCTGCCGTTCGAGGGATTCGCGCCGCACCGGATCGAGGCGGCGCTGGACCCGGGGCGGCTGCGGCGGCTGGGGATCGTGGCCATCGGGCGGGCGTTTTCGGCGGATCTGGCGGTGGGCGGCGTGTGGCTGTGGCGCTGAGGCCGGCTTGACAGCCGGGGCGGTGCCGGCCCAGAGCCTCGGGACAGACTGCGGAGGCCCCATGCCCGACACTCCCCCCATTCCGACCGCGACGCCGGAGGCGATGCTGGAGGCCGCGCGGCAGGTGATCGCGACCGAGGCCGAGGGGCTGGGGGCGCTGGGGGCCTCGCTGGGGCCGGAGTTCGCACGGGCGGCGGGGCTGATCCTGCGCGCCTCGGGGCGGGTGGTGGTGTCGGGGATGGGCAAGTCGGGGCATGTGGCGCGCAAGATCGCGGCGACGCTGGCCTCCACCGGCACGCCGGCGCAGTTCGTGCATCCGGCCGAGGCGAGCCATGGCGATCTGGGGATGATCACGGCCGAGGATGTGGTGCTGGCGCTGTCGGCCTCGGGCGAGACGCGGGAACTGGCGGATGTGATCGCCCATGTGCGCAGGTACGGCATTCCGATGATCGGGATCAGCCGGGTCGCGGGCAGCACGCTGATGCGGCAGGCCGACCCGGGGCTGGTGCTGCCGGGGGCGCCCGAGGCCTGCGCGATCGGGCTCGCGCCCACCACCTCGACCACCATGATGATGGCGCTGGGCGATGCGCTGGCGGTGGCGGTGATGCAGGCGCGGGGGTTCTCGCGCGAAAGCTTCGCGGCGTTCCATCCGGGGGGCACGCTGGGGGCGCAGCTCGCGCCGGTGCGGGCGCTGATGCATGTGGGTGACGCGCTGCCGGTGGTGGGCCCCGACACGCCCATGGGTGAAGCGCTGGTGGAGATGTCGCGCAAGGGCTTCGGCGTGGTGGCGGTGGTGGAGGGCGGCCGGCTGGCGGGCGTCATCACCGACGGCGATCTGCGGCGCAATCTGGCCGGGCTGATGGAGCGGCGCGCGGGGGCGGTGGCCACGCCCGGGCCCCAGACCATCGGCCCAGATGCGCTGGCCAGCGAGGCGCTGGGGCTGATGACTGCGCGGCGGATCACCACGCTGATGGTGGTGGATGATGCCGAGCGGCTGGTGGGGGTGATCCACATGCATGATTGCCTGCGGGCGGGGGTGGCGTGATGGCGGTGATCGTGATCCCGGCGCGCCATGGCTCGCAGAGGTTTCCGGGCAAGCCGCTGGCGGCGCTGCGGGGGGCCGGGGGCGAGGCGCGGCCGCTGATCCGACGCGCGTGGGAGGCGGCGATGGCGGTGCCCGGGGTGGAGGGGGTGTGGGTTGCCACCGACGACGAGCGCATCGCCGACGCGGCCCGCGGATTCGGCGCCGAGGTGGTGATGACCCCCGAGGGCTGCCGTAACGGCACCGAGCGGGTGGCGGCGGCGGTCGAGGCGCTGGGGCTGTCCGCGCAGGTGGTGGTGAACCTGCAGGGGGATGCACCCCTGACGCCGCCCTGGTTCGTCTCTGCGCTGATCGACGCGCTGGATGGTGCGGAGGGGCCGGCGATGGCCACCCCGGTGCTGCGCTGTTCCGAGGACACGCTGGCGATGTTCCGCGAGGACCGGCGCCATGGCCGCGTGGGCGGGACCACGGCGGTGGTGGGAGCGGATGGGCGCGCGCTCTATTTCTCCAAGGAGGTGCTGCCGTTCGGGGGCGGCGGTGCGGCGCCGGTGTTCCATCATGTGGGCGTCTATGCCTACACCCCCGCGGCGCTGATGGCCTACGGCGCGCTGCCCCCGGGGCGGCTGGAACTGGCCGAAGGTCTGGAGCAGTTGCGGTTTCTGGAAAACGGCCTGCCCGTCACCTGCGTCGAGGTAAAGGACCGCGGTCGGGCGTTCTGGGAGGTCAACACACCCGAGGATGTCGCGCGGGTGGAGGCAATGTTGCTGGCGGAGGGCATCGCATGACCACTGTCGAGATCGGGCCTCTGCGGGTGGGCAACGACCTGCCGCTGACTCTGATCGCCGGGCCCTGCCAGATCGAGAGCGCCGAGCATGCGCGGCGGATGGCCGGCGACCTCGTGGAGCTCTGCGGGCGGCTGGGGCTGGGGCTCGTGTTCAAGGCGAGCTACGACAAGGCCAATCGGTCCTCGCTGAAGGGGGCGCGCGGGGTGGGCCTGGACGCGGGGTTGCGGGTGCTGGAGGGGATCCGCGACGAGTTCGGCTGCGCGGTGCTGACGGATGTGCACGAGGCCGGGCACTGCGCGGCGGTGGCCGAGGCGGTGGACGTGTTGCAGATCCCGGCCTTCCTGTGCCGCCAGACCGATCTTCTGCTGGCGGCGGGCGCCACAGGCCGGGTGGTGAACGTCAAGAAGGGGCAGTTCCTGGCGCCCTGGGACATGGCGAACGTGGCCGACAAGGTGGCCTCGACCGGGAATCGGCGGATTTTGCTGACGGAGCGAGGGGCGTCCTTTGGCTACAACATGCTGGTGAGCGACATGCGCGCGCTGCCGGTGATGGCGGCCACGGGCTATCCGGTGGTGTTCGACGCCACGCATTCGGTGCAGTTGCCGGGCGGCCTCGGGACGGCCTCGGGCGGGCAGCGGGAGTTCGTGGTGCCGCTGGCGCGCGCGGCGGTGGCGGTGGGGGTGGCGGGGGTGTTCGTCGAATGCCATGACGACCCGGACACTGCGGCCTCGGACGGGCCGAACATGTTGCCGCTCGACCAGATGGAGCCGTTCCTGCGGCGGCTGATGGCGCTGGACCGGCTCACCAAGGCCGCCTGAGCGCGCCCTTGTCCCCGTGGGGTGGCCCGGCTATCTGCGGCACAGAAAACAGGAGGCGCCCATGTCCAAGCTTGTCACCATCTATGGCGGGTCGGGCTTTGTCGGCCGCTACGTTGCGCAGAAGATGGCGCAGCGCGGCTGGCGGGTGCGGGTGGCGGTGCGGCGGCCCAACGAGGCGCTGTTCGTCAAGCCCTACGGCGCGGTGGGCCAGGTCGAGCCCGTCTTCTGCAACATCCGCGACGACGACAGCGTGCGCGCGGTGATGAAGAGTGCGGACGCGGTGGTGAACTGCGTGGGTATCCTGGTGGAGGAGGGGGCCAACAAGTTCGCCGACGTGCAGGCCTCGGGCGCGGCGCGGGTGGCGCGGATCGCGGCCGAGGAAGGCGTGGGGCAGCTTGTGCAGATCTCGGCCATCGGGGCGGACAGCAACAGCCCCAGCGTCTATGCGCGGACCAAGGCCGAGGGCGAAAGCGCGGTGCTCGAGCATTTTCCGCGGGCGGTGATCCTGCGTCCGTCGATCATCTTCGGGCAGGAGGACGGGTTCTTCAACCGCTTCGCCGGCATGGCGCGGATGACGCCGGTGCTGCCGCTGGTGGGGGCGAACACGAAATTCCAGCCGGTCTGGGTGGAGGATGTGGCCGAGGCCGCGGTGCGTGCGGTTCTGGGCGAGGCCGCCCCGGGGGTCTATGAGCTGGGCGGGCCGGAAGTGAAGACCTTCCGCGAGCTGATGACGCTGATGCTGGAGCTGATCCGCCGGCGGCGGCTGACGCTGAACCTGCCCTTTGCCATTGCGCGGCTGCAGGGCAGCGCGCTGGACCTGGGCAGCCGGCTGACGGGGGGGATCCTGACCAACCGGCTGCTGACGCGGGATCAGGTGGAGAACCTCGCGCGCGACAACGTCGTCAGTCCCCATGTGCGGGGCTTCCGCGAGCTTGGCATCGAGCCCACGCCGATGGCGACGGTGCTGCCTGAGTATCTTTGGCGCTACCGTCCCTCGGGGCAGTATTCGGCCATCACGGATTCGGCGCGCAACCTGCGCTGAGGCTCAGGCCAGCGCGGCCACGATCCGGTCGGCGAGGCGGTCGAGCGCGTCTGCGTCCAGGCTGTCGGTGTCCAGCACCGTGGCGGTGGGTGTGTGGCGCGCGCGGGCCTTGGCATAGCGGGGATCGTAGTGGTGAGCCATGAGGCCCGCCGCGAGGTCGGTATCCGCGCGGGCGGCGGCGAGGGCCTGCCAGCTTTCAATCCGTTCGGCCGGGTGGAAGGGGCGCAGCCGGTCCAGCAGGTCCGCGAGGCGGGCGCGATCGGCGGTCACATCGGCATAGGTGGCTGCGAGGTAGGCCGCGCGCGCGGACAGGGGTGCGCGGATCTCGGCCCTCGGGGCCGCGCGGAGGGCGGCCCAGAGAGCGGGGGGTAGGGTCAGCGCGCCGAGGCGCGGGGATTCGGCCTCCACCAGCACCGGGCGGGCGGGGTCGAGGGGGGCAAGCGCGGCCATGAGGGCCGATTCGAAGCCTTTCTGTGCCGGTTGGCCCGCGGGGTTGGCGCCGAAGATCGAGCCCCGGTGGCGGGCGAGGCCCTCGAGGTCGAGCACCTGCGCGCCACGGGCGGCGGCGCGGTGCAGGAGGTCGGTCTTTGCGGTGCCGGTGTTGCCGTCCAGCGCCACGAGCCGCCAGCGCAGCGGTCCGTCATAGAGGCCCTGCACCACCAGCCGACGCCAGCTGCGATAGCCGCCCTCCAGCACCGCCACGCGCCATCCTACCTGCGCGAGGATGGTGGCGAAGCTGCCCGAGCGTTGCCCGCCGCGCCAGCAATAGACCAGCGGGTGCCAGGTCTGCGGGTGGGCGGCCAGCGCGGTCTCCAGGTGCCGGGCGGCGTTGCGCGCCACCAGCGCGCCGCCGAGGCGCCGGGCCTCGAAGCGGCTCTGCTGGACGTAGATCGTGCCGATGCGGGCGCGCTCGGCATCGTCGAGGACGGGCAGGTTGAGCGCGCCGGGCAGCCGGTCCTCGGCCCATTCGGCGGGCGAGCGCACGTCGATGATCGCGTCGACGCCAAGGCGGGCGAGGTCGGCGGGGTCGGTCAGCCGGACGGGGCGGAGGGGGGCCATGGGCGGGGCATAGCCGGTCGCCGTCGGGTCCGGAAGGGGGGCTGCCTGCCCGTGTCGCGCCGGGGCGGATGGGCGAAGGCGACCGGCCCTGCCCACGCTGGGGGCGCACCGATGCGGCTCAGTCGCGATGACGCCGTGCCTGCGGCTGATGGTCTTGGCCGACGGCTGATGCGGGCGGCGGGGCACCCGCGCTGGGCTTCAGGGACCCGGTCGAGCCGGACATTGGGTATTGTACCAACGGCCCCAGAGATTGACCGCATCCCGAATGTCAGCCGCATCATGGGCGACGACTGTCGCGCAGACACCGGTCAAGACCTGGGGCCGTTGATATTGCGGAAGCAAGCAGCGGCGGGGCGCTTTGGATCGGCCTGATGTGGCGCCTGGGGCTCAGCCGGCGGTGGCTGCCAGGGGGATGGGGTGGAGCGTGGCGTCGATGCGCGCGCCCTGGCTGCCTGCGGTGACGGCGACGGTGTCGGCGGTGACGCGCAGGCGGACGGTGCAGCTGCGGTCGCAGCCGGTGAAGCGGGTGGTGGAGAGAAGCTCGAAATCGCCGGGCAGCTGTTGGGTCCGGGCGGCGACCCCTGCGGCCACGCTTTGGGCAAGCCACAGGGCTTCCATGCAGACGCCGCCGGTGGTGCCGCAGCGCTGGCAGGTATAGGCGTGGGTGGCGTCGTCCAGATGCATCCCGCGTCCTCCCCCAAGGTGCCGGAGTTGTGCGGCGCGGTAACCAATTTGTCAAGTTGGCGCTGTGTCGCGCAGCATTGTTGCGCAGGCCGCGCGGGCGCCTGGGACTGCCGCATGGTTGGGGGGCGCGCTACTCCTGTGCGCGCAGGACGCGGGCGGGGCGGGCGGCCAGCGGGCGCAGGGCGAAGGCGAGGCCCGCGAGCAGCGTGGCCAGCACGCCGCCCGCGACGATGGCGACGGCCGAGACCGGCTCGAAGCGGAAGGGGGCGTCCATGACGAATGTCATGACCGCCCAGCCGGCGATGGCGCCGCCGAGGATGGCGACGGAGCCCGCCGCGGCGCCCAGCAGGGCCGAGCGCAGGGCGAAGCTGGCCAGGATGCGG
>SKMM01000113.1 GCA_007121055.1 Paracoccaceae bacterium
CCCCGGCCACCGGCGTGGCGGACAGGGCGGGCTGTGGCGGCGGTTTGCGGCCGGGGGCTGGCCCTGATCCGGGTGCGGGGTCTGGCGTGCCGCGTGGGTCCGGCTCGGATCGGGATGTATCGTCCGGACCGGGCTTGCGTCGGGACGGCGCCGCTGCGCGCGGCCGCGTGCGGGTTCCGGGCCGGGATCCCGGCCCCGCGCCCGGCCGGTCCGTCGGTCCCTTGCCCGTGCCGTCGCGCTCTGCCATGCCCCTGCCAATCGTTGATCGCCCTGCGGGCCGCCGTATATGAGGGCTGCGGGCGCCACAACCGCCCCGCGGCCGGCCCCCGCACGCCGATCATGCTCAACCGGAGATGCCCGATGACCGATGCGCCCCGAACGCCCGCCCAGACACCCGCTCCGGGCCCGGAGGCCGCGGGCGGGCAGGAGCAGGCGCTGCGCGCCCATCTGCCGCCCGCCGCACAGCGCGCGCTGGCAGAGGCCGAAGAGCGACGCCGCAACGCGACCCCCACGGAGTTGCCCCCGGAACAGGGCGGCCGCGACGGGCCGGAACCGGTGCGTTATGGCGACTGGGAGCGGAAGGGCATCGCCGTCGATTTCTGACTCTGTGCGCCGGAACAGCGGCGGCCGCGGACCTGCTCGCGCCCGGGCGGGCGAACGCCGCACCCCTCACCTGGGCGTCTGCAACTGCCCAGCCAAAGTACCACTGAAATTAGGCGTTCTGACAGGACCTGGCGGGAAAGCCGTCCCCGCGCCTTCATAGCGTCCAGGCGCGTTGGAACGCCGGGACTGATCTGCTCTATGCCGCACAAGTCCCTCCGGCCGCTAAGTTTCCGGCAAGGATGGAATGCGCCCGCCCGGGGGGAGGGTCGAGCGCGGCCCGGGCGGGTCGCTTGGGCCAGGGATCGTGGGGCGCGTGGCGCGGACCACTCTTTCAACGCTGCTCCTGGAAGGGCATGGGCTTTGGGCTTTTTTTGGATGGCCAGTTCGTCGCTGGGGGCACCGGTGGCGGATCAAGGCTCCGTCTGGGCACTGCTCTCCGGACGCGGGGACCGGTCTGCGCAAGGCTGGAGCCGCCCTGCCCTAGCGGGCGACACGCCGGCTCGATGGCGGGCTCCGATGGCAGGGCGTCGCGGGGGCGGGATCAGGAGGCGCGGCGCTGGAGTTTCACGGGTTCGCTGCGGGCGAGGCGGAGGACGTGGGCGACGTAGGGTTTGGTGGTGTCCTCGGACCGGGTGGCGGCGTGGAGGCGGCGGGTGACGCCCTGGGCGGTGAGGGGGCGGGTGATGTAGTCGGTGGAGGTCCGCGCCTCGCGCAGCACCCAGTCGGGCAGGACCGAGACGCCGCGGCCGGAGGCGACGAGGAGCAGGATCATGGCGGTCAGCTCGACTTGGCGGATGGCGGCGGGCTCGACGCCTGCGGGGCCGAGGAGTTCGGTGAAGACGTCGAGGCGGGCGCGCTCCACCGGGTAGGTGATCAGGGTCTCGCCCGCGAAATCCTCGGCCTCGACATGGGGTTTGGCGGCGAGCGGGTGGGTGGAGGCGGCCACGAACAGCGGCTCGTAGTCGAAGAGCGGGGTGAAATCGACGCCCTGCAGCGGCTCGGGGTCGGCGGAGATGACGAGGTCGACCTCTTCGCGCATCAGCGCCGGGAGGGCGCCGAAGGCGAGGCCCGGGCGGATGTCCACGTCCACGTCGGGCCAGGCGTGGCGGAAGCGGTCGAGGACCGGGAACAGCCACTCGAAACAGGCGTGGCATTCGATGGCGATGTGCAGACGACCGGCGCGGCCGGAGCGGACGCCGGACAGCTCCTGCTCCAGCGCCTCGACCTCCGGAAGCACGCGTTCGGCGAGGCGCAGCAGTTTCTGCCCGGCCGCCGAGAGCTTCAGGGGGCGGGAGCGGCGGACAAAGAGCTCCACCCCCGCCTGCGCCTCGATGCCCTTGACCTGGTGGCTCAGCGCCGACTGGGTGAGGTTCAGCGCCTCGGCGGCGCGCGCGAGACCCCCGGCGCGGTGGATGGCCTGGATGGTGCGCAGGTGGCGGAACTCGATGTGCATGTGGCGGGCCTCATGCTGATGTTGAGGATTATGAGTTTGTCTCAGCTTCGCGGGTCTGCGACAAGGGGGCTGTTCAGTTGGAGGATGCCCCATGCCCGCCCCCCGCGTGTCGTTCGAGTTCTTCCCGCCCAAGTCGCTGGAGGCCAGTTTCCGGCTGTGGGAGACGGTGCGGATGCTGGCGCCGCTGGACCCGGAGTTCGTGTCGGTGACCTACGGCGCGGGCGGGACCACGCGCAAGCTGACCCATGAGGCGGTGACGACCATCGGCAAGGCCTTCGGGCTGAACGTGGCGGCGCATCTGACCTGCGTGGGGGCGACGCGGGAGGAAACCCTCGCCATCGCCGACGCCTATGCCGAGGCGGGCGTGCGCGAGATCGTGGCGCTGCGGGGCGACCCGCCGAAGGGCGCGGGCGGGTTCGTGCCGCACCCCGACGGGTTCGCGTCCTCGGTGGAGCTGGTGGAGGCGCTGGCGGCCACGGGAAAGTTCACGCTGCGGGTGGGTGCCTATCCCGAGCCGCACCCCGAGGCCGGCGCGCCCGGTGCAGACGTGGCCTGGCTGAAGCGCAAGTTCGAGGCCGGGGCGGATTCGGCGATCACCCAGTTCTTCTTCGAGCCCGAGACCTTTCTGCGCTTCCGCGACGCCTGCGCCGCGGCCGGCATCGACAAGCCGGTGATCCCTGGGGTGATTCCCATAGAGAACTGGAAGGGTGTGCGGAAGTTCGCGCTGGCCTGCGGGGCGACCGTGCCGGCGTGGATGGACGCGGCCTTCGAGCGGGCGGAGAAGGACGGGCGCAGCGAGCTTCTGGCGACGTCGATCTGTACCGAGCTGTGCGACCGGCTGATCTGCGAGGGGGTGGAGGAGTTGCATTTCTACACCCTCAACCGGCCGCAGCTGACCCGCGACGTCTGCCACGCGCTGGGCGTGCCGGTTGGGCCGCGGCTGGAGAACGTGGCCTGACCTCCGGGCCCCGCGGTCACTGGGCCGAGCGGACGTCCCACCCCGCCCGGGCCGGTTGCAGCGCCGCGCCACGGTGGCTAACAGGCCGCTGAAAACCCCGCTCTGGACGCTGGGTGAGGGACATGATTCACCCCTAGGGCGGTTTCCGGAGGGGTTTGGATGCGGGGCGCGGACGAGACGAGCGGGTCGCTGTTCAGCTA
>SKMM01000415.1 GCA_007121055.1 Paracoccaceae bacterium
CTCCCAGCGCCGGGCGATCTGCTCGCGGGTGGCGTAGAGATCGCAGCTGTCGACGAAGAGCAGGGCCATGGGTCAGCTCCGGGTTCCGATGAGGGTGAGGGCGAGACCGGCGAGCGTGGCGTCCTGGGTGGCAGGGGCCACGAGTTCGAGACGATCGCTCGGGACGAGGGCGAGGCCGCTGGCGAGCGCGAAGGCGGCATCCTGGCTGCCGGCGGTGAAGGTGATGCTGCCGACCGCGACACCGTTCTGCAGGATTGTGCACACCGCCTCTGCCGTCGCTGCGGTGTCGGCATGGCCACGGCTGCGGGTGACGTTCTGCCGCTCGGTGATGCCGGACGACCAGATCAGGTTGCCGGCGAGGCGGATGGTGCCGTACCTCCGGCGCGGGATAGGATGAAGCTGCGGTACCAACCCGACGTTCACGCACGGAGCAGCCATGTCCTGGAAGACCGCCTACCGATCCTTCTACTACGAGGGCGCCGAAGAGCCCGACGACCTACGCCTCGACCCCGCGCGCACCGCACTGCTAGTGGTCGACATCCAGAACACCTATCTCGCGCCCAAGGACACCCCGGAGGAGGACGCCCGCTGGCAGTCCTTCTTCCGGCGCATGCGCGAGGTGGTCATCCCCAACACCGCGAAGCTGATCGCCGAATGCCGCACCCGCTGCGTCGAGGTCATTTACGCCCGTATCGCCTGCCTCAAGGAAGACGGTCGCGACCGCTCGCTGAGCCAGAAGAGGCCTGGATTCAACTACCTGCTGCTGCCCAAGGACACCGAAGAGGCGCAGATGGTGCCCGAGCTTGCCCCCGAGGGCGACGAGATCTGCGTGCTCAAAACCACCGACAGCGCCCTGACCGGCACCAACCTGCGGCTGATCCTGCACAACATGGGCATCACCGACGTCATCGTGGCCGGCATCTTTACCGACCAGTGCATCTCGTCCACGGTGCGCAGCCTCGCCGACGAGAGCTTTAACGTCTGGGTGGTGGAGAACTGCTGCGCCGCGGCCACCGGCCCGCTGCACGAGCATGAGCTGCGGGTCATCAACATGATCTACTGCCATGTCGTGGGGCTGTCGGACATCCTAGAAGACCCGGCCGTCTGGGGCTGAGGCCCGTGCCGCCCGCCCCGGCACCGTGGCGGGCGCTCAGAAGCTCGGGGGCGTGTTGACCCCGAGGATGCGCGCCCGGCCGTCGCCCACGTTGCGGTAGCCGTGCGGCGGTCCGACCGGAAATGGCCGGAAATGGAAGGCATCGCCCGGTCCCAGCAGATGCACCTCGTCGTCGAACTGAAGCTCCACCCGGCCCTCGATCAAGTAACCGACCTCCTCGCCCTCGTGGGAGATCTGGCCGCCCGAGGCGCCGTCGGGCTCCATGATGTGAATGTTGCCTTGCAGGGCGTTCTCGGGCGCGTGGGCGATGCCGCGCTCCAGCGTGACGCCCTGGCCGTTGCGCAACGGATCGAGGGTGATCAGCGGGCGGCAGCCGGCGCGCAGCAGCACGACGCCCCCGTCGCCGGCCTCGTCGAACAGATGCCCGAAGTTGAGCCCGAGGCAGCCCGCGACGCGGTGCAGCACCGGCAGCGAGGGCACCGCCTCGCCGGTCTCGATTTTCGACAGATGCCCCTTCGACACGCTGGCGCTGGCCGCCACCTCCTTTAGCGTGCGCCCCAGCCGGCGGCGGGCATTGCGCAACTGCTTTCCCGGCATGCAAGTCTCCGAACCGTCCGACGCCTGCTGGCCACCCCCATTCATAGCAGCCGGACCCGGCTGGCGAGCGATTCTTTCCTCGGAACCCTGCGAAACCGAACACCCGTGTTCAGAAGACGTGCAAATCGCCTCGTCATGGCGCAACTTGGCCGGATCGGCTTGCCAGGGGCAGGCAAGCGAGTTGCATTCGGTGAAAGCGTGCCGCAAGGTTGCCGGACCAGTCCGTTGCGACAGCGACGGCGCCGCAGCTGGGAGCGATGCGACAGGGAACATCGTGACCGGAGAGGCCGCTGGCCGCCGCGGATCGCGCAACCAAGGAGACTGCCGATGACTAGAACCAAAATGGGGCTGCGTTCGCTGTCCGGCCTTGCCACCGGGCTGGCGCTGGCGCCGGTTCTGGCCGCCGGGCTGATGGCCCAGCCCGCCCAAGCCCAGGACGGTTCGGTGCTGCGCATCGTGCCGCATGCGGACCTGCGCAACATCGACCCGATCTGGACCACCGCTTACATTACCCGCAACCACGGGTACCTGGTCTGGGATACGCTGTTCGCGCTTGACGAAAACCTGACCGTGCAGCCGCAGATGGCCGCGGGCCACGAGGTCAGCGAGGACGGTCTGACCTACACCATCGCGCTGCGCGAGGGGCTGACCTTCCACGACGGCAGCCCGGTGACGGCCGAGGACGCTGTGGCTTCGCTGCGCCGCTGGGGGGCCCGCGACGGCATGGGCCAGAAGCTGATGAGCGTCACCGAAAGCATGGAGGCGGTGGACGAGCTGAGCTTCACCATCACTCTGTCTGAACCCTATGGACTGGTGCTGGAGTCGCTGGGCAAGATCTCGTCCAACGTGCCGTTCATCATGCCCGCCCGCCTGGCCGAGACCAGTCCGAGCGAGCAGATCTCCGAAGTGATCGGCTCCGGCCCGTTCCGCTTCGTCGAGGCCGAGTGGCAGCCCGGCAACCTCGTGGTCTATGAGCGTTTCGAGGACTACGTCCCGCGCGACGAGCCCGCAAGCTACGCCGCCGGCGGCAAGCAGGCTAATGTTGACCGGGTCGAGTGGCGCTACATCCCCGATGCCGCCACCGCCACCCAGGCGCTGCTGGCCGGCGAGGTGGACCTCTACGAGCAGCCGGCGGTGGACCTGCTCCCGATGATCGAGGCCGACCCCTCGATCACCGTCGAGACGGTGGACCCGCTGGGCACACAAGGCGTGGTGCGCTTCAACTTCCTGCACCCGCCGTTCGACAACAAGTATGCCCGCCAGGCGGTGATGCATGCGGTCTCGCAGACCGACTACATGTTCTCGATCATGGGCAACCCCGAGTATTTCGAGGAGTTCTGCGGCGCCTACTTCATGTGCGGCGGCCCCTTTGAGACTGACGTGGGCAGCGAGGCGCTGCGCGAGCAGAACCTCGAGCGGGCCCGCGAACTGCTGGAGCAGTCGGGCTATGACGGTCGCGAGGTGGTGATCCTCGACCCGACCGACGTTCCGGTGGCCCATGGCCAGGCTCTGGTGACCGCGCAAGCGCTGCGCGAGATCGGCATGAACGTGCGTCTGGCGGCGATGGACTGGGCCACTATGACCTCGCGCCGCGCCAGCCGCGAGGCGCCCGATGATGGCGGCTGGAACATCTTCCCGACCTGGTGGCTGGCGGTCGATCAGCTCAACCCGATTACCAACATCTCGGTGGCGGCTTCGGGCGACACGGCGTGGTTCGGCTGGCCCGACAACCCGCGCATCGAGGAGTTGCGCGACGCCTTCGCGCGCGAAACCGACCAGGATGCGCAGCGTGCCATCGTGGTGGAGCTGCAGGAAGAGCTCTACGACTTCGTGCCCTACATCCCCACGGGCCAGTACTACCAGCCGACCGCCTGGCGCTCCAACGTCAGCAACGTGCTGGTGGCCCCGGTGCCGTTCTTCTGGAACATCGAGGTCGACTGAGGCCCCGGGCCTTCCGGGCGCCCCCGTCGGGGCGCCCCCCTTCCGGCGCCCCCGGCGGGCGCCGGTTCCGTCCCGCGGACGGCGTGTTGACCCCGATGGGTTGCGAAAAGGAGCGCATGAGCCATGCTTGCCTACGTCGTCCGGCGCCTGCTGGCCACCATTCCGATCATGGCGCTGGTGGCCGTCTTCGTCTTTCTGCTGCTTCACATGAGCCCCGGGGACCCGGCCGTGGTGATCGCCGGCGACTTCGCCACCGCCGCCCAGGTCGAGGAAATCCGCACTCAACTGGGCCTGAACGACCCGCTGCATGTGCAGTTCGTCAAATGGACCGCCGACCTGCTGCGGGGCGATCTGGGGAACTCGATCTATTCTGGTCTGCCGGTCTCGCGGCTGATCGGCCAGCGCATTGAACCCACGCTCATGCTGACGCTGACCACCATGGTCATCGCCATCACCCTGGCGATCCCGCTGGGGGTGATCGCGGCCTGGAAGGTGGGCACCTGGATCGACCGGGCGGTGATGACGGTGGCCGTGCTGGGCTTCTCGATGCCGGTCTTCGTGCTGGGCTACGCACTGATCCTCGGCGGCTCGGTCCGGCTGGGCTGGTTTCCGGTTCAGGGCTACAGCTCGGTCTTCGCCAGCGTGCCGGGATTTCTGCGCCACATCACCTTGCCGGCGCTGACGCTGGGGCTGGTCTACATGGCGCTGATCGCGCGGATGACGCGGGCGACCATGCTCGAGGTCCTGAACGAGGATTACGTGCGCACCGCCTATGCCAAGGGGCTGCCCACCAGCAAGGTGCTGATCAAGCACGCCTTGAAGAACGCCATGGTGCCGATCAGCACGACGATTGGGCTGGGGCTGGCGCTGCTGATCGGCGGCGTGGTGGTGACCGAAAGCGTCTTTGCCATTCCGGGGCTGGGCCGGCTGACGGTGGATGCGGTGCTGCGTACCGACTATCCGGTGATCCAGGGCGTGATCCTGGTGTTCTCGCTGACCTATGTGCTGCTTAACCTGCTGATCGACCTCAGCTATGTGCTGTTCGATCCGCGCATCCGCTACTGAGTCCAGAGCTGGCTGCGGGAATCTGGACAGGTCGATAAGTGGATTTCCTGCCTGAAGCGACGAGGATGCCGCGAATCAGGAGGGATGCAATGGCGAGCCGGGCACGACGGAACCACAGTGTGCGTTCAAGGCGAAGGTGGCCTTGGCGGCGATCCGTGACGAGAAGACACTGGCGGAGCTTGCGCAGCATTTCGACGTTCACCCGAGCCAGATCAGCGCTTCACGGGCGAAGCTTCTGGACGGCGCGGCGGGGTGTTCGGGGGCGGCTCGAGCGCTCCGGCGGCGGTGGACGTGAACGAGCTTCACGCCGAGTTCGGTCAGCTGACGCTGGCGAACGATTTTTTGTCCGGCGCGCTCGGCAAGGCCGGCATGACGAGCGCAAAGCGATGATCGACCGGGAGCATGGCCTAGCGCTGAGACGGCAGGCGGAACTGCTGGGGCTGGGCCGGAGCGGCCCCTACTACCGGCCGCGACAGATGCCGGCAGGCGATTCCGCGGTCATGCCTGAACGGACAGACGCTGGACCGGGTCTTCTTCGACGGCTTGCTGCCATCTGCGGCCGCATGAAGATGACCACCGTTTGCGGGCCTCGCTCCAGTAGGGCTAGGCCCTCCCTACGCGGGGCCCGCAAACGGCGCAGCACGACGGAACCTGCAGGCGATCCACTTATCCGACGCCGAAATCTGTCCGAACGACCCCGGCCACCCGTGACCGCACCGCCCCCACGGCCCGAAACCCCGATCCGAGGATGACCCGCCCGTGACCGACCGTTCCCAGGACAAGGTGCAGGACCCGCCCCTTTCGGCCCGGATGCTGGAGGCCGCTGGCGCCGCCGTCGATTCGCTGCGGCGCAACCCCACCATGCTGTTCGGGCTGCTGGTGCTGGCGGTGATGGCGCTGCTGGCCTTCGGCGCGCCGTATTTCGGCCTGCCCGACCCCATGCGCCAGGCCCCCATCAACCGCCTGCAGGACCCCTCGGCCGAGCACTGGTTCGGCACCGACATGTATGGCCGCGACCTGCTGGCGCGTGTGCTACACGGGGGGCAGATTTCGCTGCTGGTAGGGCTGTCGGTGGCGGCGCTGGCAACCTCGATCGGGCTTGTGATCGGGCTGGTGGCGGGCTTCGACCGCCGCGTCGATGCGGTGGTCATGCGCTTCATGGATGCGCTGATGTCGATTCCGGCGATCCTGCTGGCCATCGCGCTGGTGGCGCTGTGGGGTTCCAGCGTGCCCAACGTCATCATCGCGCTGACCATCCCCGAGGTGCCGCGGGTGGCGCGGCTGGTGCGCTCGGTGGTGCTGATGCTGCGCGACCAGACCTTCGTGCAGGCCGCCATCGCCTGCGGCACCTCCACCCCCAGGATCCTGTTGCGCCACATCATGCCCAACACGATCCCGCCGCTGATCGTACAGGCCACCTACATCTGCGCCCAGGCGGTGATCTTCGAGGCCTATCTCAGCTTCGTCGGTGCCGGCACCCCGCCCGAGATCCCCAGCTGGGGCAACATCATGGCCGAGGGCCGGATGTTCTTTTTCCAGAACTTCGGGATCATCATGTATCCGGGTATCTTCCTCGCGATCACCGTCTTCGCCATCAACACCTTCGGCGACGGCCTGCGTGACTCGCTCGACCCGCGCATGAAGCGTCGGATCTGAGCGCGCCACCCCGTCCAGCCGCCCGCAAGGAGCCGCCGCCATGTCCATCGCCCCCGAAACCGCCACCGCCGCGCCGCAGGCCGAACGCTCCGCGCCGGTGCTGGAGGTCGAGGATCTGCGCACCTGGTTCGACACCCGCGACGGGGTGGTGAAGGCGGTCGAGGGGCTCAGCTTCGAGCTGCACCCTGCCGAGATCCTGGGCGTGGTGGGCGAGTCGGGCTGCGGCAAGTCCATCACCTCGCTGTCGATCATGCAGCTGGTTCCCACCCCGCCGGGCCGCTACGCCAGCGGCGCCATCCGCTTCAACGGTCGCGACCTGCTCAAACTCTCGCCCGCCGAGATGCGGCATATCCGCGGCAACGAGATCTCGATGATCTTCCAAGACCCGATGAGCTCGCTCAACCCGGTGCTGACGGTGGGCGACCAATTGACCGAGGCGATCATCCTGCATCAGGGCCTGGGCGAGAAGGCCGCCACCGAGCGCGCGCGCGAGATGCTGGGCCTGGTGCACATCCCCGAGCCCGAGCGGCGGCTGAGCGAATACCCCCACCAGCTTTCGGGCGGCATGCGCCAGCGGGTGATGATCGCCATGGCGCTGTCGTGCAACCCCTCGGTGCTGATTGCGGACGAGCCGACCACTGCGCTCGACGTGACCATACAGGCGCAGATCCTGACGCTAATGGAGGAAATCCGCGACAAGCTGCAGACCGCCATCATCCTCATCACCCACGACCTGGGCGTGGTGGCGGAAATGGCCGACCGAGTGCTCGTCATGTATGCCGGCCGCAAGGTCGAGGAGGCCGATGTGGTCGAGCTGTTCGAGCGGCCGCAGCACCCCTATACGCGCGGCCTGATGCGCTCGGTACCGAAGCTGGCCGAGGATGGCGAGTGCACCGCTGGACGGCTCTCGGAGATCCCCGGCATCGTGCCGGCGCTGACGAACCTGCCGCCCGGCTGCGTCTTCGCCGACCGCTGTCCCTTCGTGACCGAGCGTTGCCGGCGCGAGTATCCGCCACTGGTGCAGCGCGGCCCGCGGCATCTGGCCGCCTGCTGGGAAAGCGAGAATCTGCCGGAGTGGAACGCATGAGATACCGTGACCTCGATCAAGCGTTTTTTGCGGCCCGAGCAGGCGCGGTCGGCTTTGGTATGTGTGGCCTACGCCGCCCGCGCCTGCTCGGGCATGACGGTGAAGGGTCGGCGGTTCTTCGCGACGCTGTAGATTGCGTGAAGCAGTTTGCGCATAGCCGCGATCAGGGCGAGCTTGGGCGGCTTTCCGGCAGCGCGCAGGCGTTCGTAGAAGGGTCTGAGCCAGTCGTTGCAGCGCACGGCGGAGAGGACGGTCATCCACAGGGCGCGGCGCAGTCTGGCGTTGCCGAACGGGCTTGTCGCGGCGCGGGCGCCGGTGCGCTTGCCCGACTGCCTGAGGCCGGGCACGACGCCGACATGGGCGGCGAAGGCGGCGGCCGAGCGGAAGTGTGCGGGATCACCGACCGTGGCGATGATGCGCGCTGCGGAATGCGGACCGACGCCGTCGATGCTGGTGAGCAGTCGACCGACCTCATGGGCATCGAGCAGGCGGTCGATGTCGCCCTCGATTTCCTTGAGCCGTCGGCGCCAGAGGTCGAGGTCCTGGCAGATGTGGCGGGCCTGCATCTCGTAGACCGGGCCGTGGTGCTGGCCGACCGAGCGCTTCGCGGCGGCGACCAGGTCCTCGGCCAGGTCCTCGCCCACCTCGTGGCGCCCGTCGTAGCGAAGCTTCGCGAGCCGTCGCGACTGGGCGCGGGCGAAAGCCGCGGCCGTCGGACATTCGGCGATGAGCGCGGTGGCGAGCATGCTGTCCATGCCTTTGACGTAGCGTGTGAACTCGGGGAAGCCGAGATCGACCAGCCGGTGCAACTGGCGCACCCGGTCGTCGAAGTCCTGCCGGAGCCGGTCGCGGTGGCGCACCAGCTCGCGCAGGGCCTCGGCGGCCTCGTCGAAGAGCCGGGTCGGCGCGGGGCGCTTCTCGAAGCCGAGCCGGGCAAGCGCCGTGGCATCGACGGCGTCGGTCTTGGTCCGCTGCAGCTGCGCCTCCTGGAAGCGGCGCGCAACGAGCGGGTTGAGCAGCACCACGTCGTGGCCCGCCGCCGTCAGCGTCGCGTAGAGGTTCTTCCAGTAATGCCCGGTCGCCTCCATGACGACCAGCACCGGCCGCGGCCCGAGCGCCTCGAGCATCGTGCAATATCCGGCCGCGTCCTCTGCAAAAGCGGTCGGCCGGCCCACCGGCGCGCCCGCATCGTCCAGCCGGGCCAGCACATGCCACTCGGCTGCCACGTCGATCCCTGCAAACATCTCTCCCCCTCCTTCCAAGGCCGGGGAGCCCCGATGCCGACGTCCACGCTCACCCTTGTCCAAGCGAGGACAGCGCCACGCAGGCCACAGCCTCAGGATACCGTTCGAGCCCCGAACGCCGGTCGAGGGCGCCAATCTCATGCACGAGGACAAGCCCTCGACGCGGCTGCGGCGACCCTCTCCCAGCCATCGAACCACAAACATAGCAGCGGAGTGGTTCGATGAGTGGAGGAGTTACAAGCGAGGCGCCGATCCTCGAGGTCCAGGACCTGACCAAGCATTTCCCCATCCACGGCGGCCTCCTGCAGCGCGAGGTGCAGCGGGTCTATGCGGTGGACGGGGTCAGCTTTTCCATCGGCCGGGGCGAGACGCTGGGGCTAGTGGGCGAATCGGGCTGCGGCAAGTCCACCACCGGCAAGGTGATCCTGAAGCTGCTGGACCCCGCCTCGGGGTCGATCCGGCTTAAGGGCACCGACATCACCGGCCTCAGCCGGGCGCAGATGCACCCGCATCGCCGGGTGATGCAGGTGATCTTTCAGGACCCCTACGCCTCGCTCAACCAGCGGATGCGAGTGAAGGACATCGTGGCCGAGCCGCTGGGCAATTACGAGGTGGGCAGCAGCCGCGCCGAGCGGCTCGAGCGGGTGGCCGCGCTGTTCGACTTGGTGGGGCTGCGGCGCGACGCGCTGAACCGTTTTCCGCACGAGTTCTCGGGCGGGCAGCGGCAGCGGCTGGGCATCGCCCGGGCGCTGGCGTTGAACCCCGAGCTGATCATCGCCGACGAGCCGGTGTCGGCGCTGGACGTCTCGGTGCAGGCGCAGGTGATCAACCTGATGATGGACCTGCAGGCGGAGTTCGACCTGTCTTATCTGTTCATCGCCCACGATCTGGCGGTGGTGCAGCACATCTCGCAACGCATCGGGGTGATGTATCTGGGCCGGCTGGTGGAGCTGGCGCCCAAACGCGAACTCTTCCGCAACCCGCAGCACCCCTATACCGAGGCGCTGCTGGATTCGGTGCCCGTGCCCGACCCGCGCCGGCGGCGCAAGCGGCAGGTGCTGCGCGGCGACGCGCCCAGCCCCATCAACCCGCCGAAGGGCTGCCACTTCAACACCCGCTGCCCGCTGGCGGTGGACCGCTGCTTTCACGAAACCCCGAAGCTGCGCGAGGTCGCGCCCGGCCACATGGCTGCCTGCCACCTGCGCTGAGACAAACTCGAAAGGCCCCCGATGCCGACCCTCGATGCCCCGGCTGCAGCCCTCGACGTGGTGGAAATCACCCGCCGCCTGATTCGCTTCGACACCATCAACCCGCCCGGCAACGAGCGTCCGGCGCTGGAGTGGCTGGCCGGGCTGCTGGCCCCCGCGGGCTTCGAGATCGCATGGCAACCGCTGGGCGAAGGGCGCGCGAACCTGCTGGCGCGCCTGCCGGCCACCGGCGCCCCGGCCCGCGCGCCCCTTGTACTGTCGGGCCATGTGGACACCGTGCCACTCGGCAATGCCCCCTGGAGTGTGCCGCCGCACGAGGGGCTAGAGCGTGACGGCCGTCTTTATGGCCGCGGCGCCTCGGACATGAAAAGCGGTGTGGCGGCCTGCGTGCGCGCCGCGCTGGACCTGACCGCGCAGCCCGACCGCGCCGCCGACCTGCGGCTGATCCTGAGCGCGGGCGAGGAGACCGGCTGCGACGGCGTGCTGGCGCTGGCCGAAGACAAGGCCCTTCTGGGCGCTGCTGGGGCGCTGATCGTGGCCGAGCCCACCGACAACCGCCCGCTGCTGGGCCACAAGGGCGCGTTGTGGCTGCATCTGCACCACCGTGGCGTTACCGCCCACGGCTCCATGCCAGAAAAGGGCCGCAACGCCATCTTCGGCGCTTGCGCCAGCGTCGCCGCGCTGCGGGGCCTCGATTTCGGCGTCCCGGCGCACCCGGTGATGGGGCCGGTGACGCTGAACCTTGGTACGCTGCAGGCGGGGCTCAACATCAACTCGGTGCCCGACCTGGCCACGCTGGGGGTGGACATTCGCACCACGCCCGAGCTGCCGAACGCCCGCGCCCGCGATCTGGTGGCCGCCGCCGTGGGCGCGGAGGTGGACGTCGAGACGCTGACCGACATGCCCGCCGTCTTCACCCCCGCCGATGATCCCTGGATAGCCGAGACCCGCACCCTGGCCGCACGGATCACAGGCGTCGCGGCGGGAGACGCGACGGCGCATTACTTCACCGATGCCTCGGTACTGACAGCCGCCTTTGGGCATCCGCCGACGCTGATCATGGGGCCCGGTCCGATGGCTCTGGCGCATCAGACCGACGAGTATTGCGAGACCGCCCTCATCACCGCCTGTGCCCGCGCTTTTGCCGAGATCGGCCGGAGATGCCTGTCATGAGCGTGGCGCCCGACCTCTCGGACCCGACCCGGCTGGGCGCGCGCGCCGCGCGGGACGCCACGGTGCAGGCGTGGGCGTTCCTCGACCCGGTGCTGGCGCGCGCACCGCGCGCCCGACCGAAGGCACGCTTTCGGGCTTGCCGGTGGGCTTGAAGGACATCATAGAGATCGCCGACATGCCCACGGCCTGCGGCTCGCCCATCCATGAGGGCCGGCGCACAGGCCGCGATGCGGCCTGCGTCGCGGCGTTGCGTGCGACCGGGGGCGTGGTGATGGGCAAGACCGCCACCACCGAATTCGCCGCCTATACCCCCACCGTCACCCGCAACCCGCATGCCCCCGCGCATAGGCCGGGCGGCTCGTCCAGCGGGTCGGCGGCGGCCGTGGCCGATTTCCAGGTGCCGCTTGCGAGTGGCACCCAGACCGCCGGCTCGGTGCTGCGGCCGGCAGCCTTCTGCGGCCTGGTCGGCTACGAGCCCAGCTTTGGCACCATCGACACCGCCGGCATGCAGCCCTTCGCCACCAGCCTGGACACGCTGGGCTTCTTCGCCTGCAGCGTCGGCGATGCGGGCCTGTTCGCGGCGGCGCTGTCGGGCTGGGACGCGTTGGCCGACCCGCACCCCGCTCGGCCGGCGCGGGTGCGGCTGATCCCCGCCCCCGCCTGGGACCGCGCCACCCCCGAGGCCCGCGCCA
>SKMM01000044.1 GCA_007121055.1 Paracoccaceae bacterium
ACGCCGGGCCGCGCGAACACCGCCAGCGGCACCCGCGCCGCGATCTCCTCCCACCGGCCCCAGCGGTGCAGCCCCGCCAGGTTGTCCGCCCCCATCAGCCACACGAACCCGACCCCGGGATAGACCGCCTGCAGCGCCGCCAGCGTGTCCGCCGTCAGCCGCGTGCCCAGCCGCGCCTCCAGGTCGCTGACCACCACCCGCGGATGGTCCATCACCGCCCGCGCCGCCGCCATGCGCGCCGCCAGCGGCGCCGGCCCCCGCGCCTTGAGCGGATTTCCGGGCGAGACCAGCCACCACACCCGGTCCAGCCCCAGCCGCTTCAGCGCCTCGCGGGTGATATGGGCATGCCCGGCATGGGCCGGGTCGAACGACCCGCCCAGAAGCCCGATCCGCATGCCGGGATACGCCACCGGAAAGCCCCGCACGCGGTCTCCTGCCCCTCCGGACGCCCCCCCGGCGCCGCCGCCCCGTCCTGTGCGAAACCCGGCCCCTCCGGTCAACCCCCCGTGAGGTCCGTGCACATGCCCTGCTCCGATGCCCCCGCCCCGATGCTTCCGCCCCGATGCCTCCGGTGACCGGCCCCCCCAAGAACCTCCCGCAGCGGCCAACGTCACCCCCGCAGGTCCCCGCGGACACGCCCCCGGCAAGCCCCCCCGGTGACCCCTGGACGCCTTCTCGATCGCGCCCCTGATTGCCCGCGCACGCGCCCCGTTGACCTTCCCATCCGCCCCGGGCTCTCTGGGCTCCACCTGTCCGACGCCCGGAGGCCCCCATGGACCCCACCACCGCCGACCTGCCGCCGATCCTCCGGGGCGCCCCCGACGGCGTGGAGTTCCGCAAGCTGCGCAAGCGCCTCGTGCAGAACGTGCGCAAGGCGCTGGAGACCTACGCCATGGTCCGCCCCGGCGACCGCTGGCTCGTCTGCCTCTCGGGCGGCAAGGACAGCTACACCCTGCTCGCCGTGCTGACCGAGTTGCAGTGGCGCGGCCTGCTGCCGGTCGACATCCTCGCCTGCAACCTCGACCAGGGCCAGCCGGGCTTCCCCACCACCGTGTTGCCGGAATTCCTCGCGGCCCGCGCCATCCCCCACCGGATCGAGTATCAGGACACCTATTCGATCGTCACCGACAAGGTGCCCCGGGGCCGGACCTACTGCGCGCTGTGCTCGCGGCTGCGGCGCGGCATCCTCTACCGAATCGCCCGCGAGGAAGGCTGTGCGGCGGTGGTGCTGGGCCACCACCGCGACGACATCCTCGAAACCTTCTTCATGAATCTCTTCCACGGCGGGCGGCTGGCGGCGATGCCACCCAAGCTCCTGAACGAGGACGGCAACCTGACGGTGCTGCGACCGCTCGCGCTGGTGGCCGAGGCCGATTGCGACCGCTACGCCCGCGCCATGGGCTTTCCGATCATCCCCTGCGACCTCTGCGGCAGCCAGGAGGGGCTGCAGCGCGCGCAGGTCAAGGCGCTGCTCGACGGCTGGGAGGCGCGCCACCCTGGCCGCCGGCAGGTGATGTTCCGCGCGCTGGCCACCGTGCGGCCCTCGCATCTCGCCGACCCGCGGCTGTTCGACTTCGCCGCGCTGGTCCCCGGCCTCCGGGCTGACCCGCCGCGTTAACTCTGCGCTCAGATCGCTGGTCTAGACCGGGGGGTGGCATGCCTGGCGCGTGCCGCGTGATCGGAGGGTGCGATGTCGCTGGGCCTGCGGACGAGGCGGAGCATGATCCGGGTGCTGGCCTTTGCCCGGCGGCCCGAACTGCTGGCCTTCCTGCCCGCCGTGACGCTGGCCGCGTTCTGGATGGGCGGGGAGGAGGCGCTGATCGTCTGCGCGCTGTCGGTGCCGATCATCTATGCGCTGGCGGGCATGATGGGCGCGGGGCCCGCGCGCGAACTGGTGCTGCCGGGCACCGACCCGGTCACCGGGCTGCAGTTGCGCGACACGGTGGTGGCCCGGCTCGACACCGCCCTGGCCGAGGGGGGGGATGGCCACGCGGCCTGCATCGTCCTTGGCCTCGACGGCGCCGACCGGCTGGCGCGGCTCCACGGCCACCCCGGCTATGCCGAGATCCTGCGCCAGACCGGCGCCCGCATCGCCGGGGCGATTCGCCGCCAGGACCTGGTGGGCCGGCTCGACGGGGCGTGCTTTGCCGTGGCCGTCACCACCGGCCCGCGCGACGACCTCGAATCGGTGCTGCAGATGGCCGCCCGCGTGCAGGAGGCGGTGGAGCTGTCCATGGCGCTCGACGGCACGACGGTGCATGTCAGCGCCTCGGTCGGCTTCTGCCTCGGCCGCCGGGCGCCCGCGCCCGGGGGGGCCGCGCTGCTGGAGGCCGCGGCGGTCGCCATGGACGACGCGGCCTTCCACGGACCCGGGGCGATTCGCGCCCATGCCCCCGGCATGCGCCGCCCGTTCGAGGATCTGGCCGAGCTGCGCCGCGACCTCGGCCCGGCGCTCGACAATGGCGAGGTGGAGGCGTTCTTCCAGCCGCAGATCTGCACCGACACCGGCGCGGTCAGCGGGCTCGAGACGCTGGTGCGCTGGCACCACCCCCGGCGCGGCCTGCTCGCGCCCGACGACTTCCTGCCCGAGATCCTCGCCGCGGGCCTGTCGCAGCGGCTGGGCGAGGTGATGCTGGACGGCGCCCTGCGCTGCCTGCGCCGGCTCGACGAGGCGGGCCACTGCGTGCCCACCATCACCGTCAACTTCTCGCTGGAGGAGCTGCGCAACCCCCGCCTGCCCGAACGCGTGCAGTGGGAGCTCGACCGCTTCGGCCTCGAGCCCGAGCGGCTGGTGATCGACATCCACCAGTCCGCCCTGACCGAGCCGGCCTGCGAGATCCTCGGCCAGACGCTGCGGCGGCTGGCGCGGATCGGCTGCGGGCTCGACCTGCACGGCTTCGGGGTCGGGCGCGCCTCGGTGGCGGCGCTGCGGCGCTTCCCGGTGCGCCGGCTCAAGATCGACCGCAGCTTCGTCGCCGGCCTGCACGAGGACCGCGCGCAGCAGCGCACCGTGGCCGCGATCCTGTCGCTGGCCGAGACCATGGGCCTCGACACCCTCGCCCTCGGGGTCGAGAGCCCGGCCGAACACGCCATGCTGGCCCAGCTCGGCTGCCGCCACGTCCAGGGCTACGGCGTCGCCCGCCCGATGCCGGAACGCGACGCCCGCGCCTGGCTCGACGCCCG
>SKMM01000321.1 GCA_007121055.1 Paracoccaceae bacterium
AGGAGCGGGTGGAGAGCCACCCCGACCTGCCCACGCTGATCGAGGGCGGCGTGCCCAATGTCGCCGCCGGCCAGTGGGCCGGCCTGTTCGCCGTCGCGGGCACGCCGGAGGAGGTGCTCGAGCGCATCCACGCCGACGTCGTGGCCTTCCTCGAAACCGACGCGGCGCTGGAGACCTTTGGCGCCCGCGGGGCCCTCGTGACCCCGATGGCGCGCGAGGAGTTCGCCGAGATGCTCGGCGGCCTGCGCGAGCAGTTCGGCACCATCATCGACGCGGCCGGCATCGAGGCCGACTGACGGCCCGGGGCCTGCGCCGCGGCGCAGGCCCCCGCCGATCATGCCCGTGCCCTGCCCGCGGGCGGGCGGGGTGCGCCCAGCGCCGGAGGGGACGAGATGCAGCTTCTGCGGTCACGCGAATTCCTGGCGGGACTGACCTGCGTGGTGCTGGGGGCCTGGGTGGTTTGGGTGACCTCGGACTATCGCTTCGGCACGCCCCGCCGGATGGGGCCGGGGTTCTTTCCGGTCACGCTGGGGGTGATCCTGACGGGCCTCGGCGTGCTGATCATGCTCAGTTCGCTGAAGATGCGCGAGGCGATGGGGCGGCTGCCGCTGCGTCCGCTGATCGTGCTGCCGGCCACGATCCTGGCCTTTGCGCTGCTGCTGCCGCGGGTGGGCTACGGGCCGGCCGGGGTGGTGACGGTGCTGGCGGCGGGGCTGGCGGGGCGGGCCGCGACGCCGCTGGCGCTGGGGCTTCTGGCGGTGGTGCTGGTGGGGGCGACCTGGCTTCTGTTCGCCCAGGCGCTGGGCGTGCGGCTGCCGCTGTTCGCCTGGAATTTCTGAGCCGCAAACGGGGGGCTGTCCGATGGAGCTGCTCGACAGTCTGGCGCTGGGGCTTGCCACCGCGGCCACCATGGAGAACCTGATCTTCTGCCTTGTCGGCGTGCTGATCGGGATGGTGGTGGGGGTGCTGCCGGGGATCGGGCATCTGGCCGCGATCTCGCTGCTGATGCCGCTGACCTTCCATGTCCCGGCGACGGCGGCGCTGGTGATGCTGGCGGGGATCTATTACGGCGCGCAGTATGGCGGCTCCATCGCGTCGATCCTGCTGAACCTGCCGGGCACGGCGTCGTCCGCGGTGCTGTGCCTCGACGGCTATCCGATGGCGCAGAAGGGGCGCGCGGGGCAGGCGCTGCTGATCACCACCATCGCCTCCTTCGTGGGCAGCTTCCTGTCGATCCTCGTGCTGATCCTGCTGGCGCCGCCGCTGGCGCAGCTGGCGCTGGCGTTCCACTCGGCGGATTACTTCGCGATCATGGTGCTGGGGCTGGTGGCGGCGGGCTCGCTCAGCCAAGGCCATCCGCTGATCGGGCTGGCGAGCGTGGTGATCGGGATGCTCATGGGGCTGGTGGGCATCGACGTGAATTCGGGCGCCATGCGGATGACCTTCGGGGTGCCCGAACTGTTCGAGGGGCTGTCGATCATCGTGCTGGCGATGGCGCTGTTCGGGGTGGTCGAGGTGATCTCTTCGGTCGGCAGCGGCACCGAGAACATGGCCCGGCGCACGCGGCTGACGTGGCGCGCGCTGCTGCCCAGCCGGGCGGAGTGGCGCGAGAGCGCCATTCCGATGCTGCGCGGCTCGGCGGTGGGCACGGGCGTGGGCGTGCTGCCGGGCACCGGCGGCGGCTCCACCGCCTCCTTCATGGCCTATGCGGTGGAAAAGCGCGTCTCGCGCCGGCCCGAAACCTTCGGCAAGGGCGCCATCCCCGGCATCGCCGCCCCCGAAAGCGCCAACAACGCCGCCGCGCAGTCGGCCTTCATCCCCACCCTGACGCTGGGCATTCCGGGCGACGCGATCATGGCGCTGATGCTGGGCGCGCTGATGATCCATGGCATCGCGCCGGGGCCGCGGGTGGTGGTGGACAACCCCGACCTGTTCTGGGGCCTCGTGGTCAGCTTCCTGATCGGGAACCTGATGCTCCTGATCCTCAACATCCCGCTGATCAAGATGTGGGTGGCGATCCTGCGCATCCCCTACCAGTTCCTGTTTCCCGCGATCATCCTGCTGATCTGCATCGGGGTCTACAGCCTCAACCGCTCCACCGTGGACGTGATGCTGGTGGCCGGCCTGTCGGTGGCGGGCTTCGTGCTGATCCGGCTCGGGTTCGGGGCGGCGCCGATGCTGCTGGGCTTCATCCTCGCCCCGCTGATGGAGGAGAACCTGCGCCGCGCGCTGGTCGTCAGCCGGGGCGATTTCGCGATCTTCATCGACCGCCCCATCAGCGCGACCTTTCTCGCGCTGGCGGCCGCGCTGCTTCTGTGGGTGCTGTGGGGGGCCGTCCGGCCCGCCCGCCAGACCGAAGAAAAGGAGAGGGACACACCATGATGGGCATGGCCGTAAGGCAGATCGCGCGGGCAGCCCCCGACGTCATCCAGGGGCTTGCGCGCGCCGGCGCCGCCACCGTGCACGAGGCGCAGGGGCGCACCGGCTCCATGGGCCCGCGGCTGCAGGCGATCACGCCGGGCGCGCAGGTCGCGGGGTCGGCGGTGACGGCGCTCTGCGCACCGGGCGACAACTGGATGCTGCACCTGGCGATCGAGCGGATGGCGCCGGGCGATGTGCTCGTCGTCGCCACCACCTCGCCCAGCGACGACGGCTTCTTCGGCGACGTGTTGGCGGAGTTCGTGGCCAGGCGCGGTGGGGCCGGTGTGGTGCTCGACACCGGCGTGCGCGACGTGGCGATCCTGCGCGACCGGAACTTCCCCGTCTGGGCCCGTGCGATCTCGGCGCAAGGAACCGTCAAGGAGACGTTGGGGTCGGTCAACGTCCCTGTCATCTGCGCCGGCCAGCGGGTGGTGCCCGGCGACGTGGTGGTGGGCGACGACGACGGCGTCGTGGTGGTGCCCCGCGCCCGGGCCGCCGATGTGCTGGCCGCCGCCGAGGCCCGCGTGGCCAAGGAGGACGCCATGCGCGCCCGCCTCGCCGCCGGCGAAGGTACGCTCGACATCCTGAACCTGCGCGCCCGCCTGGCCGAGCGTGGCCTGCGTGACATGGAAGGCCCCATCGACTGGGACGCCCCGACGCCCTGAGCCACCGTCCCGGACATCACACCCTGTCGGGAAGACTCGGCAACCCGGCAGGGCAGGGGGCTGTCCGGCGCGCTGGCGCAACGC
>SKMM01000312.1 GCA_007121055.1 Paracoccaceae bacterium
CACCGCCGACCCCGCGGCCTTCCTCAGGCTGCCGCAGCACGGCCGCCTCCGCCCCGGCGCCCGCGCCGACCTCGTCCACCTCTCCGACGACCTCGACGTGCTCCAGGTCTGGCACGCCGGCGAGCCATGACGGTGCGCCATGGCATACGGCCCCAGTCATGCACCAGGTGCATGGCCGGGTTGCCCGAATCCGCGGCAGATGCCCGATCCGGGGGCAGGGTGCCCGGCGCAGCCCCTTCAGGCATCTGATAATCCGTGAAAAAACCAGATCAGCCGCGCCGCGCCCGGTGTCCGGCCCGGAGCGCGCCTGGGCCCACCGCTCCACCGGTTGACCCAGATCAAAGTTCCACCCGGCCCGACGTCTAGGCTCGACCCATGCCTGCGGCCCCGTCCGCGGGCCATTCGTTTCCGGGGAGCCCGTCGATGTCCGACCTTCTTGGCCTGATCGACCCGCGTGCCGCGCTGCTGCTGCATGTGTCGGTGGCCGCGGTGATGGTCGCCGCGATCCTGCTGGTGGCGGGCCTCCTGCGCGAACGCTCCACCCCCGGCTTCGGCGTCTACGAATCCGGCGCGCCGCCCAACCGGGCCATGACCACCCCCCTCGCCGCCCCCTATTTCCTCGTGGCCGTCGCCTTCATGATCTTCGACATGGAGGTGGCGATCCTGTTCGCCTGGGCCATCGCCGCGCGCGAGACCGGCACCGACGGCCTGATCGCCGCCACGGTGTTCATCGTCGTGCTGCTCGCAGCCCTCCTCTACCTCTGGCTCGACGGCGCGCTGGAAACCGGCCCCCGCCGCAGCGAGCGCATGACGCGGGGGCGCCCATGACCGACGCTCTCCACCCCCCCAAGCCGGGCGAGGCGATGGCGCTGAGCGCCCTGTTCACCCGCTTAGACGACCTCGTCGCCTGGTCGCGCAAGCACTCGCTCTGGCCGTTCAACTTCGGCCTGTCCTGCTGTTACGTCGAGATGGCGACGGCCCTGACCCCCGTCTACGACCAGGCCCGGTTCGGGGCGGAGGTGATCCGCTCCACCCCCCGGCAGGCCGATCTGCTGATCGTCTCGGGCACTGTGTTCCACAAGATGGCCGTGCCGCTGAAGCGCCTCTACGAGCAGATGCGCGAGCCGCGCTGGGTCATCTCCATGGGCGCCTGCGCCAATTCGGGGGGGATGTACGACATCTATTCGGTGGTGCAGGGCGTCGACAGCTTCCTGCCCGTGGATGTCTACGTCCCCGGCTGCCCGCCGCGCCCCGAACAGCTGATGGACGCGCTGGTGCTGCTGCAGGGCAAGATCGCCGCCGAGCGCCGCCCGCTGCAGATCACCGTCGGTGGCTGGGAGGCCCCGCGCCAGCCCCAACCAAGCTTCGACCCCCAGCCCCGCCGCGACGCGCTGCGCGACACCCGCATGGCCGCCACCCGCTACGACGACCCGGAAAGCCAATGAGCCTCGATATCCCCCTCCCGGGCGACCTCGTGGCCCAGCTGCGCGCGCGCTTCGGCGCCTCGATCCTCCATGTGCAGGAGACGGCCGAGGATTTCCCCGTCCTCTGGATCGCCCCCGACGCGGCCCCCGCCATCCACCGCTATCTCAAGACGGAGATCTCCCGCCCCTTCCCGCTGCTCGCCGACATGTGGTGCATCGACGAGACCGAGCGCCGCCACCGCCCCGGCCCGGCCCGTGGCATCACCGTCTGCACCCATCTCACCAGCCTGGAGCGCAACGCCGACATCCGGCTCAAGGTGGCCTGCGACGCGGACGCCCCGATGATGCCCACCCTCGCCGGCATCTACCCCAACGCCGACTGGTACGAGCGCGAAGCCTTCGACATGTTCGGCGTCCGGTTCGAGGGCCGCAGCCACCACCGCCGCATCCTCATGTCCCCCCACTGGGACGGCCACCCGCTGCGCAAGACCCACTACGCCCGCGCCACCGAGCGCCCGCCCTTCCGCATGACGCCCGAGCATTTCGCCGCCGTCGAGGACGCCCACCAGCCCGAGCCCGAGGCCTGGGGCCACCCGCTGACCCGCAACGGCTCGGACCTGATGGTGCTGAACTTCGGCCCCCACCACCCCTCGGCCCATGGCGTGTTCCGCATCGTCCTCGGCCTCGACGGCGAGGAGGTGATCTGGGCCGAGCCCGAGATCGGCTATCACCACCGCGGCGCCGAGAAGATGGCCGAGCGCCAGACCTGGCACGGCTTCATCCCGTATTGCGACCGCATCGACTATCTGGGCGGGGTCATCCACGAACTGCCCTACCTGATGGCGGTGGAGCGGCTGTGCGGCATCACCGTGCCGTCGCGGGCGCAGATGATCCGCGTGATGCTGGCGGAATTCTACCGCATCAACAGCCATCTGCTGTTCTACGGCACCATGGCCCAGGACGTCGGCGCCATGTCCCCGGTGTTCTACATGTTCACCGACCGCGAGAAGGTGCACCGGATCATGGAGACGATCACGGGCGCCCGCATGCACCCCGCCTTCTGCCGCATCGGCGGGGTGGCGATGGACCTGCCCACCGGCTGGGACGCGCTGGTGCGGGAGTTCCTCGAATGGATGCCGTCGCGGATGGACGAGTACGAGCGCATGGTGCTGCGGTCCGAGATCTTCCGCGCCCGCACCAAGGGCGTCGGCGCCTGCGACCCCGCCACCGCGCTCGACTGGGGCACCACCGGGCCGCAGTTGCGGGCGACGGGCTGCAACTGGGACCTGCGCAAGCGCCGCCCGACCATGGGCTACGAGCAGTTCGAGTTCGAGGTGCCGCTCGGCTATTCCGGCGACTGCTACGACCGCACCCGCGTGCGCGCCGACGAGATCCGCGAGTCGCTGAAGATCATCCGCCAATGCGTGGACAACATGCCCGAGGGCCCGATCAAGGCCGACCACCCCCTGACCACGCCCCCGCCCAAGGACCGCACCTACCAGGACATCGAGACCCTGATCCACCATTTCCTCGCCGTCAGCACCGGCACCGTGGTCCCCGAAGGCGAGGCCACCGGCCAGTTCGAGGGCAACCGCGGCCTTGCGCAATACTCCATCGTCTCGGACGGCGGCACCGAGAGCTACCGCACCCGCATCCGCACCCCCTCCTTCACCCATCTCCAGAGCATTCCGGCGATGGTCCCCGGCATGACCGTGGCCGATTTCGTGGTCCATGTCGCCG
>SKMM01000417.1 GCA_007121055.1 Paracoccaceae bacterium
CCCCTGCGCGGCCCGCCGACCGGCCGAGAAGGCTGACGCGCGGACCGAGACCCGAGCTCGGCCCCGCGGCAGGCCCTCGGCGCCGCACTCCGAGGGCGGCGCACCGGCCCTGACCCCGGCCTCTCCGTCCCCGGCGCCGCCCCGCCCTGGCGCTCCCCCCGGATGAGCGCGCTGAAGGGCCATGCCCCACGCCGGGGCGCCCCCCGGCCCGGGTCCGTGTCACCGGCACCGTGGAAAGGCGCCGGGGCCCATCGACACTGATTCACTGTGGGCCATGCACAGCCCGCGGATCCCCGTGCCGCCGAGGCAGGGCCGGCAGACCCCTGCGGGCCCGCGTCGCGCGTCCGCAGGGGCGCTCAGGTCTCGTCCGCACCCTCCTGAGCAAAATCCTCCCAGCGCAGCTGCCGGTTGCGCGGCACCGCGCGGGCCAGCCGCCGGCCCAGCACGCGGTCGAAGGCATGGCCGGGGATCTCGCCCGACCCCGGCCGGCGCGCCCAGATGTCGGCCTCGCCCACCACATGCCCCGCCGGCAGGTCCCGGTCCGCCACGAGGCTCGCCCGCGCAAAGGCATAGACGGCTTCTTCCGGCCCCGTCCGCCGCTTCTCGTTGCCCAGCGCCACCGCCACCTCGGCCGAGCGGTCCACCAGCCAGCGCAGCTCGGCCGGGTCCATCGAACACGAGATGTCCGGCCCCACCCGGTACCGCGTATCCGTAAAGTGCCGCTCGATAACCCGCGCGCCCAGCGCGACGGCCGCCAGCGCCATCCCCGGTCCGATGGAGTGGTCGGAAAACCCCACCACCGCCCGCGGAAACGCCGCGCGCAGCTCGGATATCCCCTTCAGCGACACGATCTCCGGCGGCGAGGGGTACAGGTTCGTGCACTCCAGCAGCGCATAGTCCACCCCCGCCTCCTCCAGCACCGCCACGGATGGCGCGAGGCTCTCGATCGTCTGCATCCCCGTGGACAGGATCACCGGCCGCCCCATCCGCGCGATATGCCGGATCAGCGGCAGGTGATCGGCCTCGCCCGAGCCGATCTTGAACGCAGGCACGCCGATCTCGTGCAGGAAATCCGCCGCCGCCCGCGAGAACGGCGTCGACAGGTAGATCAGCCCCAACCCCTCGGCATGGGCCTTCAGCGCGATCTCCTCGTCGGGGCTCAGCGCACACCGCTCCATCACCTCCCAGATCGAGACATCGGCATTGGGCGGAAAGATCGCCTTCGCCTCGTCCGTCATCTCGTCCTCGAGGAAATGCGTCTGGTGCTTCACGCATTCCGCCCCCGCCGCGGCCGCGAGGCTGACCATCCGCTTGGCCACCTCCAGATCGCCGCCATGGTTGATCCCGATCTCCGCGATCACCAGTGGCGGCGCGGGCGGCAGAAGCGAGCGGTGGGCGATCTTCATCGGCGGAGCCTCCCTTGAACGCCCCCGCCCTGCCCCGACCGCAGCGGCAATGCAAGCCCGCCGATCCGAGCCTCCGGGTTGTCCACCCTCGGATCACGAGACTTGTAACGACCCCAAGTCGGACCTGCGCCTATGCGTGCGCCACCCACCGAAGCGCCACCACTACCCATCCGCCCCACCGACCGGCCATGCCTCACCCCGCCCCCCAAAACCGAAGGCCCGGGCGACCAGACCGGGCCGCGCCCGACCCTCCCCCCGGGAGGGCGCATTGCAACGTCCCAAGAAGCACCACCTGCGGAGGGCCTTGGCCGACATAAACCACACCAGCCCCGGCGTGCCGAGGCGCCCTCCCAGGCTCGGGCGCGTCCCTCCGCACCCGGGGCCGGCGCTGGAGCCAGACTAGACTACACCGACTAGGCCCGCTCCAGCACCCTGCCAAAGTTACAGGTCAACCGGAACTGCCCGACCGCGCCCCCCCTCAGCCCACCGCCCGCCACAGCCGCGCGCCATCCTCGCGCAACTCGTACCCGGCCTGCCCAATGCGCTCCAGGTGGTTCAGATGCCCCACCGCCTCCACCAGCGCGAGCGTCATCTCCCCTGCCCCGATCTCGCGCTTGAACAGCGCCGGGAAACACGCCACCGCCGTGCGCGGCACCGCCAGATGCGCCCGCAGCCGCGCCAGCGCGCCGCGGTGGTTGTCGATCAGTTGCTGCAGCCGCAGCGGCAGCCCCGTGAAGGGCAGCTTGTGGCCCGGCAGCACGAGCTGGTCCTCCCGCGCATGCCCGGCCAGCCGGCGGCAGCTCTCCAGCCACGCCCCCACCGGGTCCGCCCCCGGCTCGGTGGGATAGACCCCCAGATTGGGCGAGATGCCGGGCAAGAGCTGGTCCCCCCCCAGCACCAGCCCGTCGTCGCGGCTCCACAGCGTCGCATGGTCCGGCGCATGCCCATGCCCGAAGCGCACATCCCAGTGCCGCCCGGCCAGCCGCAGGCAGGCGCCGTCCTGCAGCGCGGTGAACCCCAAAGGCATCGCATGCACGACATCCGCGAAATTGAACGGCCGCTCGCCCGCCCGCCGCGAAAGCTCTGCCTCCGGCATCCCCGCCGCGCGCCAGAATGCCAGCGCCTCGGGGGACGGCCGCGCCTGCATGTCCAGCACCAGCATCCGCGCAAACAGCCAGCCCGTGCGCGGCATCACCAGCTCCGCCCCCCGCGCCTGGAACCACCCCGCTAGGCCCACATGGTCGGGGTGGTGGTGCGTCACCAGCACCCGCGCCACCGGCCGCCCCGCCAGGGGCCCCGCCAGCGCCGCCTCCCAGGCCGCCCGCGCCGGGGGCGTGTCGAAGCCCGTATCCACCAGCGTCCAGCCGTCCGAATCCTCCAGCGCATAGGCGTTCACATGGTCGAGCCGCATGGGCAGCGGCAGCCGCAGCCACCACACCCCCTCGGCCACGCGCACCGCCGCGCCGGGCGCCGGAGGCTCCGACCAGGGGTGGCGGATCTGCGGCAGACCGTCCGGCATCGCTCAGGCCTCCACCGGCTCGGGGGCCGCCGCGAACTCCCCCGTCAGCGCCGCATCTGCCAGCGCGAACAGATCCTCCTCGCCGGCCAGCGCCGCCGCCAGAAGCCCGCCGACTTCGGGCAACAGCCGCCGCTCATACACCCGCGCCAGCGCCGCCCGCTGCCCCCCGGCCCGCGCCGCCAGCAGGTGGTAATGCCCCCCCAGCACCCGCGCCCAGGCCCGCAGGAAGGCCGC
>SKMM01000211.1 GCA_007121055.1 Paracoccaceae bacterium
CGGTGGCGGACTGCACCGCAGCGGGCCTGACGCCCCAGGGGCGCGCGTGGCCCTGCGCACCGGGCGCCAGGCCGGCGACGCGGGCTGTGATCGACAGGCCCCTTTCGGCGTCCGCGACGGGGTTTTGAAATACGTGGGGGTGGCGGTTCGCCCCACGCGAATTGCAATTGGCCGGCCCGCGGCCTGCAGCCGTGTCCGGGTCGCCACTGCAGCCGACGCTCGACAAGGCCGCGTACGGCAATCTAGCGCGATCACAAGCCCCGATCGATCCGCGTCGTCGGCATCCCGGCCATCCTGCGCGGCATTCCGGGCCACATCAGATCCGGAACGGCCCGGAGGGCGTAGCAAAGGCCATGCTGGACTTTACCGCCGCCGCCGGCGACAGGATTGCCGACATTCAACTCGGCAGCCCCGGGGAGGATGACCGCGGCGAAACCTTCGACGCCAACCCCCGCGACGTGCACCCGGATGCAGATGTCCGCTGAACCCCGGCCGAGGCGAGCATGGCCCTCGAGACCCGGCGCCGCCGCTGGAATACCCGCGGCCCGCCCTCGTCACTGACCCATCGGCGCCCGGCATCGGAGCTTGTCCAGTGGACGGCTCGGCCATCCGTCGCGGCTTCGCGTTCCAACCCCGACCGTGGCGCCAACGCCAATCATGCACCAAGACCGAATACGGACCGTCAGATCGGCCAACCCAAGCCCCGCCCGCCCCATCATCGTCAGCCGGAGCCGTGCCTTTTGCTGCTTGCACCGCCGGACCGCTTGATCTACCCAGACTTCCACAGATTCGACCGGTGGTCGGACATGGGGCCATAGCTCAGTTGGGAGAGCGCTTGAATGGCATTCAAGAGGTCAGGGGTTCGACTCCCCTTGGCTCCACCAAAGAAACCAAAGACTTAGACGAAGGGAAGCCCCGCCAGCGCTGGGCCTTTTCGTTGTGGGGGAACGCTGGGGGAACAGCGGCGCCCCGGGGGCGCTGAGCGAGAGAGGAAAAGTCCACCACCGGTCCCGCGCCGCGGCCGAGTCGGCGGCATTGGAACCAGATGCCCCCACTCCCGTTTGTCTGAATTGCGGATGCGTGCAGATGCCTGCCCCTCCGGTCCCGCGTCGGGCCGGGGTCAGCTTATCCGAGCCCCCCGGTCACCAGATCACGCGGCCCTGCGCGTCGAACTCCACCCGGCGGCGAGGCTTGCGGCCCTGCGCCCGCGCGGCCTCGGCGGCGGCCTTGTCCCGGTGACATGGATCGCAGATCGCGGCGAGGTTGCCCGGGTCATCGGTACCGCCCTGCGCCCGCGGCACGATGTGGTCAACGGCTGTCGCCGGGGTCAGAAGATCCTCGCGCCGGGCGGGTCGCAGGGTGTCGGTGCGAAGATCCACCACGCCGCCGGGTGTGCCGAGTAGCAGCCGGTCGGCGTCGAAGTCCTGCGCCCGCGCCACGCTGGCCTTGTTGGCGCGGGTGAGGCTTTCCACCGCGACCACGGTGGTCTTGCTGCGGATGGTGCGGGCTTGTTCCTTGGCCCAGCCGTGCCAGCCAGGGCGACAGCTCGGCGGTCGGGATGTCCGGCAGGGGCCTCCGCAGGTGGGTGGGGTCGAGGCCCGCCGCCTCGGCGATCTCGGCCAGCGCGCCAGCCTCGGTCTCCTCGCGGGTCTGGCCTCCACTGTGCTCCCGGATCGCCGCGCGCTAATCGAAGTCGTCGAGAAGGTCGATGCCGGACGGCGGAGCAGGAGCCGGGTCGGTCGAGGGCGCATCGGGCGGGGCCGGGGGTATGACCCTCCCCCCCCTCTGACAAAACTGACTTTACTGAAAAAACCTCCGCTTTGGTTGCAGACCACTTGCCGTTACTCAACCCGGCTTGTTTTCTGTCAGTTTTGTCAGTTTTGTCAGTTTTGTCATGGCAACCTTGTTCGAGCAGCGCTTGGATTGCTGCCGTGGTGTCGTCGCTCATGTTGGGCTCCTTTCCAACAAACAGGGGCGGCCGGTGGAGCCGCCCCCGTTGGTGGGAAAGCGAGGTTCATCGAACGCTCATACTGCTGATTCTAAATGGACTTTTCAGGGGCGCCTAATCGCGAATGAGGTGGAGCGAGCGGTAAGTCAGGTGGACGTTCGATGCCGTCGTAGAGCCAATCTGTTTCAGGATCGCGTGACCGGGACAGTGGCCCGGACCTCGGCCAGCGTGCGGGCGAAACCGGAGTGCAGACACGTCATCGGCGCCCCGCGGTCAGGTGACGAACTCGGCGGCCGGGCCGTCGTCCCACGGCTTCGGCCCGCTGGTGTGGTTGCGCCCGGCGGTGCCCGCGGCGCTTGGGGTGTATCTCGACTGGTTGGTGAGGCGTATGCGGGAGGCCAGCGACACAAGCGCCCTGGTCTCGCGGTTGCGGATGCGCAGCATGCCCCCCATGAATCGCCGGGCTCACCAGGAACCTGCGTTGGGGGCGGCCCCCTTGCGGGTTCGCGGGCGGGTCGACGGGCCGGATGCAGTCGGCATCTTCGAGGGCGGAAGTCGCGGGTTTGCGCGGCTTGACGGGTGTTAATCAAACGTTAACCCTGCCGGTGGCCTGCTGCGGGGAAAGGGCAGGCGGAGGGGCGGCGATGGTGGCGCGCACCTTTACGGTGGCGTTCGAAGGGGTGGCCGCGCGGCTGGTGGAGGTGCAATGCGCCGTCACGCCCGGCCTGCCGGCCTTCACCGTGGTCGGCCTGCCGGACAAGGCCGCCTCCGAGGGTCGCGAGCGGGTGAAGGCGGCTCTCGCGGCGCTGTCCATCGCGCTGCCATCGCGGCGCATCACGGTCAATCTGGCACCCGCAGACATGCCCAAGGAGGGGGCGCATTTCGACCTACCGGTGGCGCTGGCGCTGCTCGCGGCGCTCGACATCCTGCCCCGCGACGCGGCCGAACAGACCGTGGCGCTGGGCGAGCTGTCGCTGGACGGTCGGCTTCTGCCCATCGCCGGGGTGCTGCCCGCGGCGATGGCCGCGGCCGAGGAGGGCTGCGCGCTGCTGTGCCCGCGGTCCTGCGGGGCCGAGGCGGCTTGGGTCGGCGACGCGCAGGTGCTGGCGGCCGACTCGCTGGCCGAGGTGATCCGCCATTTCACCGGCCAGGGCACGCTGCCACCTGTCGCGCCGGGCGCGGTCGGCCCCCGCGATCGCACCAGGGACCTCGCCGACGTCAAGGGCCAGGAACGCGCAAAGCGCGCGCTGGAGGTCGCTGCGGCGGGGCGGCACCATCTGCTGATGGTGGGTGCGCCGGGCTCGGGCAAGTCGATGCTGGCCGCACGCCTGCCCGGCATCCTGCCCGAACTCTCGCCTGAGGAGGCGCTGGAGACCGCCACGATCCACTCGCTGAAGGGCCTCCTGGACAAGGGCGGCATCCGGCGCGAGCGGCCCTTCGAGGAGCCCCACCACACCGCCTCGGTGGCGGCCATCGTGGGCGGCGGGCGCGGCGCCAAGCCGGGCGCCATCAGCCTCGCGCACAACGGGGTCCTGTTCCTGGACGAACTGCCGGAGTTTCCCCGCATGGTGCTGGAAACGCTGCGCCAGCCCATCGAGACCGGCGAGGTGGTGGTGGCCCGCGCCAATGCCCATGTCCGCTACCCCTGCCGGTTTCTGCTGGTGGCGGCGGCCAACCCCTGCCGTTGCGGGCATCTGGCCGATCCGGTGCGGGCCTGCCCGCGGGCGCCGGGCTGCGGGGCTGAGTATCTGGGGCGGATCTCGGGGCCGCTGATGGACCGCTTCGACCTGCGGGTGGAAGTTCCGCCGGTGGCGTTCCGCGACCTCGACCTGCCGCCTGCGCAGGAGGGCTCGGCCGCCGTGGCCGCCCGGATCGAGGCCGCCCGCACCCGCCAGGCCGCCCGCTTCGCCGCCGCCCCCGGCGTGCGCGTCAACGCCGATGCGGAGGGCGCGCTGCTGGAACAGGTGGCCACACCGGATGCCGAGGGCCGGGCGCTGCTGACCCGGCTGGCCGAGCGCATGGGCCTGTCGGCGCGCGGCTATCACCGGGTGCTGCGCGTGGCGCGCACCATCGCCGATCTGGAGGGCGCGGCCTCGGTGCGCGCGCCCCATGTGGCCGAGGCCGCCAGCTATCGGCTGGTGGGCGCGCCGGAGGCGCTGGCGCGCTGAGGCCCGACCCCAGCCGCTGCAGGGGCCTGGACCGGACGCCTGTACCGTCCGGCACTCCCGCCACCCCTGTCCCGGCATCGATTGCCGGCTATTGCTAGGAAGGGCAGGGAGGCTGGCCTGCCGCTGGCCCGGGAGCGCGCTGCCGCAAGCTCACCTCCGGCCCGCGGGGGACGCTCCCGGGTCGCCGGTCAGCCGGCCGCGATGGTGGCCTGGACCGCGCGCTGCCAGGCGGCATAGCGGCGGTCGCGGTCGGCCTTTTCCATGGCGGGGGTGAAGCGGCGCTCCAGCGCCCAGGCCTCGGCGAACTCCCCCCGGCCGGGCCAGGCGCCCGCCTTCGATCCCGCCAGCCAGGCCGCCCCCAGGGCGGTCGTCTCCAGCACCCGCGGCCGGTCCACCGGGCCTCCGAGGATGTCGGACAGGAATTGCATCGCCCAGTCCGACGCGCTCATGCCGCCATCCACGCGCAACACCTCGCCCGCGCCCTCGGCCTTCCAGTCCGCACGCATGGCCTCCAGCAGGTCCCGGGTCTGGAAGCCCACGCTTTCCAGTGCGGCCTTGGCCAGCTCCGCGGGGCCTGCGTTGCGCGTCAGCCCGAAGATCGCGCCGCGGGCCTGGGGCTGCCAGTAGGGCGCGCCGAGCCCAGTGAAGGCGGGCACCAGGATCACCTCCTGTGCGGGGTCGGCGGCTTCGGCCAGGCCTTGTGTCTCGGGGGCGGCGCGGATGATCTTCAGCCCGTCGCGCAGCCACTGCACCACCGCGCCCGCGATGAAGATCGAGCCCTCCAGCGCATAGGTCACCTCGCCATCGAGCCGGTAGGCCACGGTGGTCAGCAGCCGGTTTTCCGAATTCACCCGGTCGGTGCCGGTGTTCAACAGGGCGAAACACCCGGTCCCATAGGTGGACTTCAGCATCCCGGGCTCGAAACAGGCCTGCCCGATGGTGGCGGCCTGCTGGTCGCCGGCGATGCCCAGGATGGGCAGCTCGCGCCCGAACAGGTCGGCGCGCGTGCTGCCGAATTGGGCGTTGGAATCCCGTACCTCGGGCAGCATCTCCATGGGAATGTCGAGCATCGCGCACATCCGGCTCGACCAGCGGCCCTTGGAAATGTCGTAGAGCATGGTGCGGCAGGCGTTGGTCGCGTCGGTGGCATGGACAGCCCCGCCGGTGAGGTTCCACACCAGCCAGCTGTCCACCGTGCCGAACAGAAGCTCGCCGCGCCGGGCACGTTCGCGGGCGCCATCGACATGGTCGAGAATCCAGGCGAGTTTGGTTGCCGAGAAATACGGGTCGAGCAGCAGCCCCGTGACCTTGCGCACCAGCGCCTCGTGGCCTTCGTCGCGCAGCCGGTCGCAGACCTCCCAGGTGCGGCGGTCCTGCCAGACGATGGCGTGGTGGATCGGCCGCCCGGTGGCGCGTTCCCACACCACGGTGGTCTCGCGCTGGTTGGTGATGCCGATGGCGGCAATGTCGTCGGTGCGCAGCCCCGCGCGTTCGATGGCCGCGCGGCAGGTGGCGGCGGTCGAAGACCACAGATCCCCCGCGTCATGTTCCACCCAGCCGGGCCGGGGGTAGTGCTGCTCGAACTCCTGCTGGGCCAGCGCGGTGACGCTCAGGTCGGGCCCGAAGACGATGGCCCGGCTGGACGTGGTGCCCTGATCGATGGCGAGTATGTGGCCCATGCGTGGTCCTCCCTCCGTGTGTCCGGCGCGCCCCGGCCGCGCTTGGTCCTCCGCCATCGGGGCCAGGGAGCGGGCGGGCGGGCCCGCCGGTGCGATCCTCGGCGCAGGGCCGGGCCGGTGCAACCCGATTGCGCTGCGCGCTGTCCGGGCGGCGGCCGGTCGTCCGGGACGGGCCGCGGTCAGGCCGCGTCCTGCCGGTGGCGCGCCTGCATCCAGTCCTCCACGGCGGCGATCTGGGACTTGGTCATCCGCAGGCCCAGCTTGGAGCGGCGCCAGACCACGTCGGCCGCGGTGCGGGCGTATTCGGCATCCCACAGCCAGCGCAGCTCGGCCTCGGTCAGAGTGGCGCCGAAGTCACGGCCCAGATCCTCGGCCGCGCGGGCGCCGTCCAGCAGCTTGTGCGCATCGGTGCCATAGGCGCGGGCCAGGCGCCGGGCCCACTCCTCCGCCAGGAACGGGTATTCGGCCTGCAGCTCGATCACCAGCCCCTCGAACCGGTCCACCGGGAAATCGCCGCCGGGCAGGGGCACACCAGCGGTCCAGGGCCCGCTGTCGGTGGGCAGATGGGGCCCGAGCTTGGCCATGGCGGCCTCGGCCAGCCGGCGGTGGGTGGTGATCTTTCCGCCGAAGACGTTCAGGAGCGGCGCGCCCTTGGCATCCAGCGACAGCACATAGTCGCGGGTGGCCGCGGTGGCCGACTTGTTGCCGTCGTCATAGAGCGGGCGGACGCCGGAATAGGTCCAGACGATGTCGTCGCGGGTCACGGGCTTCTTGAAGTAGCCGCTGGCGAAGTTGCAGAGATAATCCTGTTCCTCGGGCGTGCAGTGCGCCTCGGACGGGTCACCGAGGTGTTCCTGGTCGGTGGTGCCGATCAGGGTGAAGTCGCCCTCGTACGGGATGGCGAAGATGATCCGACCGTCGGTGCCCTGGAAGAAATAGCAGCGATCGTGGTCGAAAAGCTTGCGGGTGACGATGTGGCTGCCGCGCACCAGCCGCACATGTTCGGGCGAGTTGATGCCCAGGCGCTGGCTGAGCACCTCGCTGACCCAGGGGCCACCTGCGTTGATCAGGATGCGGGCGGTGATGTCCTCGCCGCGGCCGTCGGGGCGGCGCAGGCTAACGCGCCACAGATCGCCGTCGCGGCGGGCCGACGTGACCTCGGTGCGGGTCAGGATGCGGGCGCCGCGGGCCTCGGCGTCGCGGGCGTTCAGAACCACCAGACGCGAATCCTCCACCCAGACGTCAGAGTATTCGAAAGCCTTGGCGAAGCCGGGTTTCAGCGGGCGGCCGGCGACGTCGCGGGTCAGGTCCAGCGTCTTGGTGCCGGGCAGGATCTTGCGCCCCCCCAGCGCGTCATAGAGCGCGAGCCCCGCGCGGATCATCCAGGCCGGGCGGCGGCCCTTCATCCAGGGCATCACACGGGCCAGCAGATGCGCGGCCGGGGTGTGCGCGTCGAAGCGCATCTCCGGGTCGTAGGGCAGGACGAAGCGCATTGGCCAGGAAATGTGGGGCATCGCGCTCAGCAGCACCTCGCGCTCGTGGAGGGATTCGCGCACGAGGCGGATTTCGAAATACTCGAGGTATCGCAGCCCGCCATGGAACAGTTTGGTGGAGGCCGAGGAGGTCGCGCCGGCAAGGTCGTCCTTCTCCGCCAGCACCACCGACAGGCTCCGTCCGGCCGCGTCGCGGGCGATGCCGCAACCGTTCACGCCTCCGCCGATGATGAAGATATCCGTGTCTGCCTGCGTCAAGCCGCGCTCCCCTGCCTCGGGCCGGTCCGCCGTCGGGGCACGGCCCCGACCCCTTGGTGATGCCCCGAACCACCCCGGGCTGTCGACCCCCGGGAGGACTCGGGCTGCACCGGCAGATAGGGCCGCCCCCGTGGTGGGCCAGCGGGCGTCAGTCCGGCGCGCCCTCGGCCAGCCGCTCCAGCAGCGCAGGCAGGGCGCCCAGATTGGGCAGCGCTCGGAACCGCGGGTGATGGGTGGGCGGCTCGGCATGCTCGATGGCCCAGGGCGGGCCGCCATGCGGCACATGCACGCCCCAGCCGCCCGCGGCGATGGGCGCCAGCACGTCCGACCGCATGGAATCGCCCACCATCAGCGCGCGTTCGGGCGTGCTGTGGCGGGCAAACAGGCGGGCATAGACCGCGGGCGTCTTGTCGCTGACGATCTCTACCGCGTCGAACAGATCGCCCAGGCCCGACTGCGCCAGCTTGCGCTCCTGGTGCAGAAGGTCGCCCTTGGTGATCAGCACCACCCGGTGGCGCCCTGCCACCGCCTCCACCGCGGCGCGGGCATGCGGAAGCAATTCGATGGGATGGTCGAGCATCTCGCGCCCCGCGGCCAGGATCTCGGCGATGACGGGGCCGGGCACGCGGCCCTCGGTGACCTCGAGCGCGGTCTCGATCATCGACAGCGTGAACCCCTTCACGCCGAAGCCGTAGCGGCCGATGTTACGGGTCTCGGCCGCCAGCAGCCGGTCGGTCAGGTCGCCCGGGGGCGCGTGCTCGGCGAGCAGTGTGGCGAATCGCTCCTGCGTGAGGGCAAAGAAGCGGGCGTTGTGCCACAGCGTGTCGTCGGCATCGAAGCCCACCACGTCCAGCATGCGCCGCCCTCCCTGCCGTGACACGCCCGCGCGCACGGTCGCGGCGGCCGCGCCATTCGGGGCTCTTTTCACAGAATTCCACTGCGCTATAATCGGCATCGATGGCAAATCCCATATGGCTCGCGACCGCGACAGGTGACACCGTGGCTGCCCACCCGACAGACCGGATTTCCGTACGTTTCGGCGCCCCCGACGGGGCGAGGGGCGGTGTGTGGGCGTCGGGCGGCGGGTCCGACGACCAGGGGCCCCGCCGCGGCGGCGATGCGAGCGTCCTGACCAAGCCGCGCACCCGCACCCAGCGCCCGCCGCTCTACAAGGTCCTGCTCCTCAACGACGACTACACGCCGATGGAATTCGTCGTGCATGTGCTGGAGCGGTTCTTCGGCATGAGCCACGCGCAGGCCTTCGACCTGATGCTGACGGTCCACAAGAAGGGCGTGGCGGTGGTCGGCGTGTTCTCCTTCGAGGTGGCCGAGACCAAGGTTGCGCAGGTGATGGATTTCGCCCGCCGCCACCAGCATCCGCTGCAGTGCACCATGGAAAAGGAATAGGGCCGGCCACGCCGCGCCCGGTCGCGTCATGTCCGCATCCGATCCGCGTGCCGCACGCCTGGCGCTGGCCCTCGACGCCGTGCCGGAGGGCCGCGTGGCGGTGTTCGGGCCGGCGGCGGGCGACGACATCGCGGCGCTGGGCGCGGGGGTCGAGGTGATCTCGGGCTGGAAGCCGGATGTGGACGCCTTCGCCGCCCGGGGCCTGCCCGTACGGCAAGCGCCCGAGGGGCGTTACGACATGGCTCTGGTGTGTCTGCCGCGGGCGCGGGCGGCGGCGCAGGACCTGATCGTGCAGGCGCTGGAGGTCACGGACGGGCCGGTGCTGGTGGATGGCGCCAAGACCAGCGGCATCGACGGGCTGTTCCGCGCCGCCCGCGCCCGGGCGGAGGTGGAGGGCCCGGTTGCCAAGGCCCATGGCAAGCTCTTCACTCTGCAGGGCGCGGACCGAGCTACCTTCGCCGACTGGCGGGCCGGACCCCAGCGGCTGGCCTCGGGCTTCGTGACGCGGCCCGGGGTGTTTTCGGCCGACGGGCCGGACCCGGGCTCGGTGCTGCTGGCACAGGCGTTGCCGGAAGCGCTGCCGGGGCGGGTGGCGGATCTGGGCGCGGGCTGGGGCTGGTTGGGGGCGCAGGCGCTGGCGCGCGACGGGGTAACCGACCTGCATCTGGTCGAGGCCGACCACGCCAGCCTGCAATGCGCCCGTGAAAACCTGGCCGATGCGCGGGTCCGCTTCCACTGGGCTGACGCGCGACGGTTCCGGCCCGAGGCGCCGCTGGACGCGGTGGTGATGAACCCGCCTTTCCACAGCGACCGGCGCGGCGACCCCGGGCTCGGCACGGCCTTCATCGCGGCGGCCGCGGGGATGCTCGCCCCGCGCGGGGCGCTGTGGCTGGTGGCCAACCGCCATCTGCCCTATGAGACGGCCTTGGACGCGGCCTTCCGCGAGGTGTCGGAGTTGCCCGGCACGCCGGCTTTCAAGCTGTTCCACGCGTGCCTGCCGCGCCGGCCGCGCTGATCCAACCCCCGGAGACGCCATGAGCTATTCCATCGAAGGCCGCACCGCCATCGTCACCGGCGCCGCCCATGGGCTGGGGCGCGCCATCGCCCGGCATTTCGCCGACCAGGGCGCCAACGTGATGTTCGTGGACCGCGACGAGGCCGCGCTGGAGCATGAACTGGCCGATGCCGCCGAGAAGGAGCCCAACATCCGGTTCTTCGGCGGCGACCTGCGCCAGAAGCTGACGGTGGCGAACCTGCTCTCGGCCACCATCGACGCGTTCGAGCGCATCGACATCCTCGTGAACGCCTCGCGCCAGTGCACCACCACCGATCCGCTGGCCACCGACGACGACAGCGTGGCCGAGATGCTCGAGCAGAACCTGTTCACCTCGCTCAGGCTGGCGCAGGCGGTGGCGCGGCGCATGATCGCCCAGGCCGAGCGCGATCCGGTCGAGGGCCGCGCCCATGGCGCCATCGTCAACCTGTCCTCGATCGCGGCGCAGCGCAGCCAGCCCGAACTGATGGGGTTCTCCATCGCCACCGCGGCGGTGGACCAGATGACCCGCAGCCTCGCACTGGCGCTGGCGCCGCACCATATCCGGGTGAACTCGGTGGCCTTCGGCAGCGTGATGAGCGCGAGCCTGCAGGCCCAGATCCGCGAGAATGCCGAGTGGCGCGCGGATATCCGCAGCCACACGCCGCTGGGGCGCATCGCGCAACCCTCGGAGGTGGCCGAGGCGGCGCAGTTCCTGGCCTCGGACGCGGCGGCCTTCCTGACCGGGCAGGTGCTGACGGTGGATGGCGGGCGCACCCTGCTCGACGCGGTGGCCGCCCCGGCGCACTGACAATCCAGTGCCGTCCGGCCTCTGGCGCGGCACATCCCGCGCCCTCTGCCAACCGGGAACGCGACGACGCGGCCCGCGCTGTGGGACAGCCCCGCAGGGACGCAAGCCGCTGATCCCAAAGTGCTTGATCGTTAAGGTGGCGCGGTTGACGGGGCTCGAACCCGCGACCCCCGGCGTGACAGGCCGGTACTCTAACCAACTGAGCTACAACCGCGTGGGGAGCCTGATAGATACCCCCGCCAGCAGCGTCAAGCCCGAATCCACCGGCGATCCACGCCTCGGCCCACCCGTGCAGCGCACTGCCGCGGCCGCGCCGTCGCTCCGGTTGGGGCGGGAAGGGCGGGGACATGCTGGCGGCCGGGTCGGCCCCGCACCCCCCGTCCGCGCCGTGCGCAGACCGGTCAGCGGCCAGTCGCGATCAGGTCTTCCAGTTGCGCCCGGGCGCTGTCGGCGTCACCCAGCACGAGATCGATGTCTAGCAGGTGGTCGAGCGTCGCGGCATCGAGCCGTGCTGCCGGGGCCACGCCCAGGATCGCCCGCGGCAGCCGCAACCGCAGGGCCACCACCAGCCGCGCCAGCGCCGGCAGCCGCGCCTCGGTGCTCAGCGACAGGCCGACGACATGCGGCTGCGTCGCCTCGGCCCGGGCCAGGAGATCCGCGTGCTCCCGGCCGATCTGCAGGTCGACCTCCCAGCCCGCGTCGCGGAACAGGCCCGCCGCCAGGGTGATGCCCAGGCTGTGATCCTCGCCCGGCACCGCGGCGAAGAGCGCGCATTTGCGCCCGTCCAATGGGGTGCGCTGCCGGGCGGGCTCGGCCCCCATGGCGCGCATCAGGGCATAGAGGTGGCCGGTGGCGATGCTGACCTCGGACAGCGACAGCCGGTTGCGGTCCCAGTCCTCGCCCAGCAGCCGGGCGGCGGCGGCAATGTAGACCAAGTAGATGTCGTGCCGACTGACGCCCTCGGCGCGGCGCGCCGCGACGTAACGCAGCGCGGCCTCGGGGCCGGGCTCCAGCAGGGCTGTGCGGAACTCGGCCAACCCGGGAGGGGCGCCCTCAGTCAGGGGGACCGGACCGGCGGCCTCGGCAAGGCGCCGGACGATGTCGCCGGTCAGCGTCTCCACCATCTCGGGGGCAAAGGCGCGCCGCTTGGCGGCGAAGCGCACCGCCGCCCGGGCAAAGATCTCCACGTCGATCGCGGCCATCGGTCCTGCCAAGGCGACATCCTCCCCGTTCGGACATACCCCGGCCACGGCCGCTCACAAGCCCGCGGGCAGGCCCCGGGGGGCGCGGATTGTCGCATGGGCCTCAGCTGTGGCCGTGGATGACGTCATGGACGAAGCGCAGCTTGTCCTGCACCGCGGGGCCGAGGGTAAAGGGATAGGCAGGCTCGTGCCCCATCGAGGCGTTGAGCGCGTTGAGCGCCACCGTCACCGGCAGCCACTGCGCCACCAGCGCGTCGAAATCCACCGGCCCGCACGGGTCGAACCCCGGCCCTGCGGCCAGGGCATCGTGGCCCGCCAGCCGCGGCTCCAGCCGGAGCCCGAAGGCCCAGGCGGTCTCCAGCGTGTCGACCATGTGAAGGTAGTGGCTCCAGCTTTCGGCCCAGTCCTCCCACGGGTGGCTCGCGGCATACGCCGAGACGTGGTGCTGCGGCCAGTCGGCCGGCGCGCCCCGGGCGTAATGGGACTGCAGCGACTGGCCGTAATCGGCGCGCTCGTCGCCGAACAGTTCGCGGAACGGGTCCAGCCAGCCCGTGTCTCGCACCAGCCGGTCCCAGTAGTAATGCCCGGTTTCGTGGCGCATGTGGCCGAGGATGGTGCGGTAGGGCTCGGCCATCTGTGCGCGCATCTCCTCGCGCGCCACCGGGTCGGCCTCGGCGATGTTGATGGTGATGAGGCCCGCGGAATGGCCGGTCAGGACCCGCCCGGTTTCGGTGAAATAAGCGGGCGAATCGGCGAGGAAGTCGAAGGCCAGCCCCCCGGGCGCTTCGCCCTGCGGCGCCACCGGCAGCCCGAGCCGCAGCGCGGTGTAGACCACCCGGCGTTTCTCCTCCTCGAGCCGCTTCCACAGGGTCAGGTTGTGGGGCACCGACAGGTCCGGGATGGTGCGACTGAGTCGGCAGGACAGGCAAAAGGGCTGACCGTCCGACACCATCCAGTTGCAGCCCATCAGCTGCGCGTAATGGGTGCATTTGCGCCAGGTCTGGCCGTTGGCGGTGACGGTGCCGTCGGGGCCGGGCGCCACCATGGCATCGGCGCCGGGAGCATAGCCGATCTCGGCCCCGCAGGCGGTGCACAGGCTGTTGGTAAAGTGCACCGTGGCCCCGCAGCAGGGACAGTCGAAGAGTTTCATGGCCGGCATCCTTGGGGCAGGGGGTGGGCTTGGGCTTGACCGCCCGGGGCTGTCCCTGTCAATGCGCCTGTCCCGCTCAGGCTCCGCGGCGCAGCGCGCGGCGCAGATCGGCCGGGCGGAAGGCTCCCAGCAGCGTGCCCAGCAGGCCATAGACGGCGCAGCCCGCCACGATCAGCCCAGCAAGCGCGGCATAGCGCAGCCCCGACGTGGCCAGCGCAGGCTCCAGCACCGTCTGCATCCCCCACAGCGCAGCCCCCATCCCTGCCGCCGACAGTGCGATCCGCGGCAGCTTGCGGCGCAGCCGTGTGTCGTAGAGCGCCTCGGGCCCCATGCCGCGGGCGTTGGTGGCAAGCTGCCAGACCATCGTCCAGCCCGCCAGCGTGGTCGCCAGCGCCGCGGCGATGTAGCCGATCACCGGCGCCAGCCCCACCGCCACCACCGCATTCACCACCATCGCCCACACCGCAAAGCGGAACGGCCGGCGCGTGTCCTCGCGCGCGAAATAGAGGGGCTGCATCACCTTCTGCAGCACGAAGGCGGGCAGGCCCAGCGCATAGACCGCCACCGCCAGCGCCGTGGCCGCGGTGTCGGCGCCGGTGAAGGCCCCGCGCTCGAAAAGCACCGACACGATGGGCAGGGCCGCCACCGCCAGCCCCACCGCGGCGGGCACGCTCAGGATCAGCGCGAACTCCGTGGCGCGGTTGTAGCTGTCGCGCCCGCCCTGCGTGTCGCCCGCCCGCAGCCGGCGCGACAGGTCCGGCAGAAGCACCACCCCGATGGCGATGCCCACGATCCCCAGCGGGAGCTGATAGAGCCGGTCGGCATAGCTCAGCCAAGCCACCGCCCCCTCGAAGAAGGACGCGACCTGACGGCCCACGATCAGGTTGATCTGCACCACCCCGCCCGCCAGCATCGCAGGCCCCGCGATGATCGCCAGCCGCTTCATCTCGGGCGTCATCCGCGGCAGCCGCAGCCTTGGGGCAAACCCCGCCCGCGCCGCCGCCCACCACAGCATCGCCAGCTGCAAGACACCCGACACCGGCACCGCCCAGGCCAGGGTCTCGCCCATGGGCCAGCCCGCCCGGTCGGCCGCCAGCATCGCGGCGATGAACACCACGTTCAGCAGCGTGGGCGTGGCCGCGGCGGCCAGAAACCGCCCCATGGCGTTGAGCACCCCCGACAGCAGGGCCGCCAACGAGATGAACAGGATGTACGGAAAGCAGATGCGCCCGAAGGTCACCGCCATGTCGAAGCGTTCGTCGCCCAGGAATCCCCCGGCCATGCCGAGGACCAGCCACGGCATCGCCAGCATCCCCACCACCGTGAACACGATCAGCACCGTGGCGAGCCCGGCGAAGGCGTCGCGGCCGAATTCGGTGGCGTTCTCGCCGGCCTCCAGCCGCTTGGCGTACATCGGCACGAAGGCCACGGTGAAGGCGCCCTCGGCAAAGAAGCGGCGGAACATGTTGGGCAGGGTGAAGGCGATCAGGAAGGCCTCAGCCACCGGCCCCGACCCCAGATAGGCCGCGATCAGCACGTCGCGCACGAAGCCCGCGATCCGGCTGACAAAGGTCCAGAGGCTGACGGTCAGGAAGGCGGCCAGCAGGCGAATGGGCCTCAAGGGGTCTCTCCCGTACGGGTGGGCATGGCCGCCGGTCTGCCCCGCACGGGCCGCGCGGGCAAGGGGCGTCCGCCCGGCGGGGGCGCCGCGCCTTGCCCAATGCTTCGATGCGGTGCCGGCGGATGCGGCGCCGATGCGGTCAGACCCTGACGAGGCAAACCGCATGCTCGGTCCTGACGGCACCGGACAGGCCGCGTTGCAAGCCCGGCCGCTCGGCGGATGCCCGGCCACTGACAGCCCCCTCCCAAGGGACCGCGACAGGGCCAGCGCTCGCAACGGGCAAGGACCCGAACCTCTGCGACCTCTGGCCTGATTGGCAGGCGGCTCGGACCCGCCCCGCTGCATCCGGGCGGTGCTGCATGGGTTGGCCACCGACGCTGTACCGGATGGCGCTGGACGCCCTGTCGGCAGGTGCCACGACGTCTTCGCTCCGCAATCAGGCTCCGCGGGATCACAACGGGTTGTGCGGGTTTGCGCTGCTGTGGTGTCTGTTCTACCGTGGAGTAATAGGGCCGGGGCGGTGGCACGGCGCCTCATTCCGCCGGGTGGGTCGAAAGGGAGCGCAGGATGCCGCTGCAGGCCGTCTTCGCCATGTGTCGCGCGCCGGCCGCGGCGCTGCTCCTCGCCGGGGCGACTGCCTTTCCGGCCAAGGCCGAGGCGCCCGGCGTGGGGCTCGACCTCGGCGACCGGCGCGGCGGTCTCGTGGACGAGATCGTGTTCGCCACCGAGGGCGATGTGGCCCGGATCGCCGGCCTGATCGCGGACGGGTCTTTCCAGCTCTCGGCGCAGGGGATCACGGACCAGACCATCTATCAGCGCATCCGCGAATCCGCCGCCGTGGACTACGACCTGTCCTTCGGGTCCTCCATCGAGCTGACGCTCAACCCCGTGGGGCCGGAATTCGGCGACGGCAGCCTGAACCCCTTCCACGTCCCGGCGATCCGCGAGGCGCTCAACTGGCTCGTCGACCGCCGCCATGTCGCCGAGGAGATCTTCGGCGGCCTCGCCCGCCCGCGTACGCTGGCGATCGGCACCGCGGTTCCGGATTTCGCCCGCCTCGCCGCCGAAGCGCGCGCGATCGAACTGCGCTACCTCCCCGACCGGGCCCGCGCCCTGGCGGTGATCGAGACCGAGATGGAGGCGCTCGGGGCCGAACGCCGCGGTGGCCTGTGGCACCACAACGGCCAGCCCGTGATCCTGCGCGTGCTGATCCGCTCGGACGACGTGCGCCGGCAGGTGGGCGACTATATCGCCAACTTGATGGAGGACGCGGGCTTCCGCACCGAACGGCTCTACCGCGGCGCCGAGGAGGCCTCGCGCATCTGGATCGCCTCGGACCCCGCGGCGGGGCAGTGGCACATCTACACCGGCGCCTGGGTGTCGATCCTGGTGCGGCGCGACAGCTCGGACGATTTCGATTTCTACTTCACCCCCCGCGGGCGGGCCGACCCGCTGTGGCAGGCCTATGAGCCGAGCCCGGAGTTCGACGAGGTCGCCTCGCGCCTCAGCCGGGGCGACTTCTCCGATCTGGAGGAGCGCTCCGCCCTGATGGCCCGCGCGCTGGAGCTGGCGATGGAGGATTCGGTGCGCATCTGGCTGGTGGACCAGTCCCAGATCGTGCCGCGCGCGGCCGGGGTGCAGGTGGCGGCGGACCTTGCGGGCGGCGTGCGCGGGTCGCAGATCTGGCCGCTGACGCTGCGGCTGCAGGACCGGGTCGGTGGGCAGATCCGCGTGGCCACCCCCAGCGTGCTGACCGAGCCGTGGAACCCCATCGCCGGCACCAACTGGCTGTTCGACCGGATGGTGCTGCGCGCGCTCAGCGACGCGCCCCTTTTGCCCGACCCCTACACCGGCCTGCACCGCCCCCAGCGCGCGCGCGACGCGCGGCTGACGGTGCGCGAGGGCACGCCGGTGTCGGCAACCCTCGACTGGGTCAGCGTGGATGTGGTGGAGGAGATCGCGGTCCCCGACGACGCCTGGATCGCCTGGGACGAGGCCGAGGGCCGCTTCCTGACCGTGGCCGAGGCGGGCGAGAGCGGCCTCACCGCCCGCACCCGCGCCACCATCCGCTATGGCGACGCGTTCTTCGCCCGGCAGTGGCATGACGGATCGCCGGTCTCGCCCGCCGATGTGCTGATCTCCTGGGCGCTGAGCTTCTCGCGCGCCGACCCCGACAGCCCGCTCTTCGACCCCGGCCATGTGCCCTCCTTCGAGGTGTTTCAACGGCAGTTCCGCGGCTGGCGGATCCTCTCCACCGACCCGTTCGAGCTGGAGGTCTATTCCGACCAGATCTCCCTCGACGCCGAGACCATGGTGGCCCAGCGCGCCCCCAACGTCCTGCCCTGGCATGTGATGGCGCTGGCGATTCTGGCCGAGGAGGGGGGCGAATTGGCCTTCTCCTCTGCCAAGGCCGACCGGATCGGGGCCGAATGGCTCAGCCTCGTGGCGGGGCCCAGCCTGCCGGTTCTGGACCGGATGCTGGGGCGCGCGCAGGACGAGGGCTTCGTGCCCTTCCCCGCGCTGCTCGGCCCCCACGCGGACGCCGACGAGGTCGCGGAACGCTACGACGCCATCGCCTCCTGGCGCATGCAGCGGCGGCATTTCCAGATCGGCGACGGGCCCTATTACCTGCATTCGGTCCACCCGGTCGAAGGCGCCCTCGTGCTGCGCCATTTCGACCGCTTTCCCGATCCCTCCGACCGCTGGCTGGGCCTGTCCGACCCGCCCATCCCCGATCTGGACCTCGCCGGCCCGCTGATCGTGGAACAGGGCCAGTCCGCGCGCTTCACCATCGACGCCACAGTGGGCGGCGCGCCCGTCGCCCAGGCCGACATCGAGGCCGCGCGCTTCCTGCTCTTCGACGGAGACGGCACGCTGACGCTGTCGGGTGCGGCGATCCCGCTGGGATCGGGCCGCTGGGAGGTGGGCCTGACCGCCGCGCAGATCCGCGACCTCGGGCTCGGGCCCAACAGCATGGAGGTCGTCTTCACCTCGCGCCATGTCGCCATGCCGGTCTTCGCCAGCCAACCCTTCGCGACGGTGCCCGCGGGCGCCGCGGCGTGGCGCTGATGGCGGTGGCCGGCCTGCGCCTCGACCGCCGCGTGCGCGAAGTCGGCGGGTTCGCCCTGTTCGTGCTGCGCCGGGTCGTGGCGCTGGTGCTGACGGTGATGGTGGGCGTTTACCTGACCATCGTGGTCGCCAACATGGGCGGGCAGGTGGACGAGCTGCGCCTCATCCAGATCCGCGCCGATGTCAGCGAGGCGGTGCGGGGCGACCCCGGCATCGTGCCCGCGGAGCGTGCCGAGCTGATCGAGCGGCAGGTCGCGCTGGAGGTCGAGCGGCTCAACCTCGATCAACCCTTCATCTGGCGCAGCCTCGACTATCTGCGCCGGGCGATGCTGCTGGACCTCGGGCGGGCCGAGCAGATGAACAGCGACCTGGGCTCCCGGCAGGTGGCGGCCATCATCACCGAACGCCTGCCCGCGACGCTTCTGCTGTTCGGAACCGCGAATCTCCTCGTGTTCGCTGTCTCCATCTTCGCGGCCCTCGGCCTCAGCCGCCGCTACGGAAGCGGGATGGACCGCACGGTGGTCGCCCTCGCGCCGACCTCGGCGGCCCCCGGCTGGTTCTATGGCATCTTCCTGATCCTGGTCTTCGCCTTCGTGGTGCCGATCTTCCCCCCGGGCGGCATGGTCACCGTGCCGCCGCCCGAAAACCCCATCGTCTATGCGCTCAGCGTGCTGCACCACATGATCCTGCCGGTGCTGGCGATCTTCGTGTCCTCGATCTTCGTGTCGATCTATTCCTGGCGGACCTTCTTCCTGATCCATTCGTCCGAGGATTTCGTCGAGATGGCCCGCGCCAAGGGCCTGCCCGACCGGATGATCGAGAACCGCTACATCCTGCGCCCGACCCTGCCGCCCATCGTGACCTCGTTCCTTCTGATGCTGATCGGGCTGTGGAGCGGGGCGATCATCCTCGAGCAGGTGTTCAACTGGCCCGGCCTCGGCACGCTGCTGTTCCAGGCCATCGGGTTCCGCGACACGCCCGTCATCATCGGCGGCGTCGTCATCTTCGCCTATCTGCTGGCGGTGACCGTGTTCCTGCTCGATTTCCTCTATGCGCTGCTCGACCCCCGTGTGCGGGTCGGCCCGGACGGAGGCCGCCGATGAACCCTCGCAGCACCTTCGCGCGCATTCGCCGCTACCCCTCGGCGGTCGCGGGTTTCGCCATCATCCTTCTTCTGGTGGGGGTGGCGGTCTACACCGTCGTCACCATCCCCTATTCCCAGGCTCTGGCCGACTGGCGCGGGGGCGATCAGTGGCGCATGAACCCGGTCAACGCGAGCCCGGTCTGGACCAACCGCCTCTTCGGCGGCAACGCGCCGCCCACGCTGACGGTCTCCAGCGACGGTGCCGAGGTCGAGTCCGCCGCCTTCGACGGCGGCCGGCAGGTCCGCATCCCCCTCGCCCTTGACTTCCCCCATGACGATTTCCCCAGCGAGCTGACCCTTCTGCTCTCAGTCCTCGGCACCGACCGCCCGGCCTTCGTCGAGGCGACCTGGCACCGCCCCGACGGCACCGACATCCGCCTCGGCGCCCACCGCATCGCGGGCGACGACCGCATCGCCATCTCGCAGAACCGCGCACTGGAGGGACGGCTGGGGCAGGTCCCGCACATCGGCCTCTTCGCCGATGACGGCGGCCGGGTGCTGCAGGGCACCCACCGCCTGACGCTGGAGGCGGTGCTGTTCGACCCGAACGCCGAGCTGCGCGCCGAGCTTGTGGCCTTCGGCCGCGTCCATGGCCTCGCCGGCACCGACCATCTGCGTCGCGACCTGATGCTGGCGCTGCTGTGGGGCACGCCGGTGGCGCTGTCCTTCGGGCTGCTGGCCGCCGTCGGCACCACCGTCACCACGCTGGTGATCGCGGCCGCCGGCGTCTGGTTCGGCGGCCTGATCGACGCTACCATCCAGCGGCTGACCGAGGTCACCATGATCCTGCCCGTCCTGCCTGTCCTCGTGATGGTCGGCACGCTCTACTCCACCAGTATCTGGCTCATGCTGGGGGTGGTGATCGCGCTGGGGATCTTCAGCGCCTCGATCAAGATGTACCGCGCCATGCTGCTGCCGATCCGCAACGCGCCCTACATCGAGGCCGCCCGCGCCTATGGCGCCTCCGACGCCCGCATCGTGCTGCGCTACATGATTCCGCGCATCCTGCCGGTGCTGATCCCGGCCTTCGTGACGTTGATCCCGACCTACGTCTTCCTTGAGGCGTCGCTGGCGGTGCTTGGCCTCGGGGACCCCGTCCTGCCCACCTGGGGCAAGATCCTCAACGACGCGCAGGCGCAGGGGGCGCTCTACAACGGCTTCTACTACTGGGTCGTCGCACCGGCGGTCCTGCTGATGCTCACGGGCCTCGGCTTTGCGCTCTTCGGCTTTGCCCTCGACCGCATCTTCAACCCGCGCCTGAGGTCGGCATGAGTGCGCCCCTGCTGGCCGTCGAGGATCTGCGCCTGCACTACCGCACCGAGGCCGGCGTGCTGCGCGCGCTCGACGGCGTCTCCTTCGAGCTGAACCGCGGTGAGGCCGTGGTCCTGCTGGGCGAATCGGGCTGCGGCAAGACCTCCATGGCGCGCGCGCTGCTGCGGCTCCTGCCGCGTAACGTCGCCGACTACTCCGGCCGGGTGCGCCTGGGCGGCACCGACATCATGGCGCTCTCCGACGAGGCCTTCCGCCGCGACATCCGCTGGTCGCGCATTTCCATCGTCATGCAGGCCGCAATGAATTCCCTCAACCCCGTTATCCGCGTGGGCGAGCAGGTGGCCGAGCCCCTGATGATCCATGCAGGCAAACCCCGGGCCGAGGCCATGGACCGTGCCTCCCGCGCCCTCACCCGCGTGGGCGTCTCGGCCGACTTCATGGACCGCTACCCGTTCGAGCTGTCGGGCGGCATGCGCCAGCGGGTCGTCCTCGCCATGGCGCTGATCACCGAACCGGAACTCGTCATCCTCGACGAGCCCACTTCGGCCCTCGACCTGCTGACCCAGGCAAGCATCATGAACGTGCTCAAGCGCATCAAGCGCGAGACCGGCACCAGCTTCGTGCTGATCACCCATGACGTCGGCACCTCCAGCGAACTGGCCGACCATGTGGCGCTGATGTACGCGGGCCAGATCGTCGAACGCAGCCCCGCGCGGTTCTTCTTCCGCTCTCCCGCCCACCCCTACGGCCAGGCCCTGATGGCCAGCGTGCCCCGCCTGCACGACCGCACCGAGCCCCGGCATCTGGAGGGCACGCCGCCCCCGCTCATCGACCCGCCCGAGGGCTGCCGCTTCGCCCCCCGCTGCGCGCAACGCTTCGCCCCTTGCGACCGGCCGCCGCCCGAGGCGCGGCTCGAGGACGGCCGCCGCTCCCTGTGCTGGCTGCACGGAGCCGCCCCATGACCGCCCCCGGCACCGCCCCGCTCGTCCACACCGCCGAGCTGCGCACCTGGTTCACGCTCCGCAAATGGGGGTTTCTGCGCGCCGGCACCGTGCACGCGCTCGACGGTGTCTCCTTCGACCTTGCCCGGGGCGAGGCCGTGGCCATCGTCGGCGAATCCGGCTGCGGCAAGTCCACGCTGGCGCGCACGCTGCTGGGCCTCGACCGCCCCACCTCGGGCGAGGTCGCCATCGCCGGCACCCCCCTCGGGACCATGGACAAGGACGCAATGCGCCGCCTGCGCGCTACGGTGGGCTATGTCCAGCAGGACCCATACGCGGCGCTGCCCCCCTTCATGTCCGTGGCCACGATCCTCGCGGAGCCCCTGCGCATCCACGGCCTGTCCCACGGCCGCGACCGCCTGACCGCTGCGCTGGAGGAGGTCGGCCTGACCCCCGCCGCCGAGTTCCTCGAGAAATTTCCCCACATGCTCTCGGGCGGCCAGCAGCAGCGCGTGGTCATCGCCCGCGCCCTGATCCTGGAGCCGGCGCTGATCATCGCCGACGAACCCGTGTCCATGCTCGACGCCTCGGTCAGCGCCGGCATCCTGCGCCTTTTGCGCCGGATCCAGCAGTCGCGGTCGCTGACCCTGGTGTTCATCACCCACAACCTCGCCACCGTGCGCCACTTCGCCGACCGCATCTTCGTGATGTACGCCGGCCGCTTCGTCGAAACCGGGCCCACCGAGGCGCTGCTCGACGCGCCCCAGCACCCCTACACCCAGGCCCTTCTGGCCGCGATTGCCGACCCCGACCCCGACAACGCCGACCACGACCGCGCGGTGCCCGACAGCGAGCCGCCCAGCCTGATCAACCCGCCCCCGGGCTGCCGCTTCCACCCGCGCTGCCCCCACGCCATGCCGGGGCTGTGCGATCGCGACGATCCCCCCGCCTTCCAGCCCCGCCCGTCCCAGACGAGCTGGTGCTGGCTGCACCGCTGAGCCCCGCCCATGCGCCTGACACTCGTCGCCCTGTCGATCATCCTTGCGGCCCTCGGCCTGCAACTGGCCATGGTCGTGGGTATCCTTCCCCCCAGCGTGCTGCTGGCCTTCCTCGGCTATGCGGGTCTTTTCGCCGGGATGGTCCTGATTGTCCCCGCCGTGCTGCGCCGCGCCCGTGCCGGCCCGGGACGTCACACAGGCCGCGCGCCCGACGATCCTGTCTGACGTCCCCGATCTGACAAGGGCAGCCCGGCCCCTGCATTCGGAGGGGGCGCCCGGCGCGCCGAGCGCCTAGGGTGTGTGCGGACCGGGACATGGGAGCACCGACGCAGACATGTGGGATTTCTCGTTTGGCCGCGGTCTGGGGCTGATGCTGCAGACGCTGCCCTTCGTCGTGCTGCGCATCGCCGTGTATTTCGCCGCAGCGCTTGCCTATGTGCTCGTCACCGGCACCGGCGCGGGCCTCGGCTGGGGCATCGGCGCGCTGGGCGACGAGGGATTCCGCGCCTCCGCCACCTTCTTCGGGGGGCTGGGCGGCTTTCTTCTTGTGCTGCTGGTGATGTACTGGCTGCGCGAGTACCTCCTCTACATCGTCAAGGCCGGGCATATCGCGGTGATGGTGGAGTTGATCGACGGCCGCCCGATGCCCGAGGGCCGCAGCCAGATCGGCCACGCCCAGGCCATCGTGCGCGACCGGTTCGGCGAGGCGAGCGTGCTCTTCGCCGTGGACCAGCTGGTCAAGGGCGTGCTGCGGGCCATCACCGGGCTCATCCGCGGGGTGTTCACGTTGCTGCCCATCCCCGGCATGCGCCAGCTGGTCACGATCCTGCACGCGTTTCTCCGCGTCGCGGTGGGCTTCATCGACGAGGTGATCCTGGCCTACGGCATGCGCACCCGCGCGACCGACCCCTGGGCGTCGGCCCGCACCGCGCTCGTGCTCTATGCCCAGAACCACCGCGCGATGCTCAAGAACGCGGCCTGGATCACAGTCTTCGTCTATGGCCTCGCGGCGCTGCTGTTTTTCGTGATGCTGGCGCCCGCGGCGCTGATCGCGAACCTCTATCCGGGGGGCGCGGGCGCCATGGGGGTGGTGATCGCGGTGATCCTCGCCTGGGCGGTGAAACAGGCGTTTCTGGAGCCGCTGGCGGTGGCCTGCCTGCTGCAGGCCTATTTCCGCACCATCGAGGGCCAGGCGCCCAACCCCGAATGGGATGCGCGGCTGGAGGGCATGTCGGCGCGGTTCCGCCAGCTCAAGGACCGCGCCATGCCGGCGCGCACGGCCGCGCAATGACGCAGGCCACCCCGGGCCGTCGGCGGGCACGCGGCCACGGGCCCATGGCTGCGGCGCTGGCCCTTCTGCTGGCCGCGGGCCCAGTGGCGGCGGGGGATGTGACCCATGACCGCATCCTCGGGTTTTCCGAGGATGGTCGGTATTTCGCCTTCAAGACCTACGGCCTCCAGCGCGGCTCTGGCCTGCCCTTCGCCAACCTGTTCGTGGTGGATCTGGACCGCGACGCCTGGGTGCCGGGGACGCCGTTTCGGGCGCACGCGCCCGAGGCGCGGATGGCCGATGTGGAGGCCGCCCTCTATGCTGCCCTGGCTGCCACTAGGGCCGAGGTGCTGGCTGCCGGCGCAGAGTTGCTGGAGGCGCTGGCCATCCGCCGCCCGGCCACCGTGCTGTTCGCCCGCGGGCTGGGCGAGGCCCATGGGGCGCCCACCCGCATCGATGTGGCGCGTCCGCACCCCGACGACCCCACGCGCCTCCCGCAGGCCGTCACCACGCTGGAGCTGGAGCCTCTGGCCGTTCCCGGCGGCGCGGACCACTGCCCCGACCCCGGCGCCCTGCGCGGCTATCGCCTGCGCCACCTGCCAGCCGATGGGCCGGCTCGCACCCTGCACGAGGACATCCGCATCCCCGCCTCGCGCGGCTGCCCCGTGGCCTACCGGCTGGACGCCGTGGTCTCGGCCGGCCACCCGGCGCCGGGCGGGCGCGGGGTCGGTCTGATCTCGGTCTGGCGGCAGGGCTTCGAGGGGCTGCAGCGCCATGTCATCGCGCTGCCCGTGCCGCTGCCCGGAGCAGCGGACCGGACGGAGCGAGGCGCAGAGCGCGGAGCGCACGGGGACAATGTCGGCGATCATGCGGCGAGCTTCCTCGGCGCCGCCACGCCGCAGGACATCGACGCGCTGGATGCAGCCGTGCGGGCCGGCCTGCCCGCGGACCCGGGCGCACTGCGCTGGCCCGATGCCGACCTGTCCGCGGTGGTGCGGGCGGTGCTGCTGACCGCCGCCGCCGAGCCCGAGATGCCGCATCGGCGGCTCTGGATCACGCGGCGCTCGGCAGAGCTTGCCCCCGACGGTGCGGGCGGACCCGTGACGCTGTCGCTGGTGACGGTGGCGCGGCACAATCTGGGCCCCGCACGCCGCGCGGCGCTCGTGGAGCTGTTCGGCCCCGATCGTGTGGCCCCGCCCGAGGGGTTCGGCACTGCCCCCGACATGCTGTGGCGGCTGGCGCTGCGCCCCGTGCAGGGCATGCGGGCCGATCTGGTGGCCGCTGGCCGTGCCCCCGCGGAGGTGGCCGATGCGCCCTGCGGGCCGGTGGACTGCTCCGCCCCCGATCCGCTGCGGCTCGAGGGGCCCGAAGCCCCCATGCCAGTGGACGCCGACCCAGACCCGTTGCTGGCCTCCAAGGACGACCTGCCCTCGGATGCGGGGCTGATCGCCCGTCTGGAACTGCTGACCGAGGCCGACGCCTTCCTGATCGAGCGCGGTCTCTGGCCCGGCGCCGGGGCGCAGGCCGTGGCCTTTGCTCAGGGCGCCCCGGTCGGGGCGCTGGTGGCCACGGCAGGCGGGCTGGCCTGGCTGCCGACGCCTGTGCTGGGCCCAATGGCCTCGGCAGAGTGACACAAGACCGCAGCGCCGCTGGCGCCGTGGCCAAAGGAGGACAGCGGGATGGTACAGACGGGATCGGGCGCTGGCAGCGGGTCGGCCGCTTTGGGGATCAGACTTTGCGCCGGCCGGTGGGCTGCGGGGCGGGGCACGGGCGCGCCGGGACCGGTGGTGCTGGCGCTGGCGGCGGCGCTTGGGCTGGCGGCGGGACCGGCTGCGGCCGGGGATCTGGGCGCGGTGACCGGGACGGTGGACGGCGTGGCCGGCGAGTGGCGCGTGCCCGAGGGGGTTCTCGTCACCCCCGACCGCGCCGCAGCGGCCTGGCAGCGGGTCGACGGCTCCGATTATCAGATCATCGTCGAGGCCGCCGACCCCGCCCGCTCGGGCCATCCGGGCGAGGGGCTCGTGGCGGCGATAATCCAGGCGGGGCCGGAGGGGGAGAACATCGCGGTGCCTTATCTGGTGCTGGTGGGCGACTGGCCCGCCGATGCGCTGACGCCCGACTTCGTCTATCACGGCGAGGGCGCGGTCACCCTGGGTGCGGCCCGGCTGGAGCCGCCGCAGCATGCCGGTGACCGGCTGCACCTGGACGTCGCGGTGGAGGCCCGGCTCTGCGCGCAGGACATCGACGGGGTGCCTGTCGATCCGCCCGGCGCGCCGCGCTGCGTGGAGGTGGCGCTGCGCGTCGCCACGTCCGCCATGCCCATCGACATGGTCCCCGATGCCCCAGCCGCCAACATGCGCGCGGCGGGTAATGCGGCGGCCCCGCCGGCCGCTGCCTCGGGTGGCGCGACGCTCGAGGTTCTGGGGACGCTCACCGCCACTCTCGACGGCACCGAGCGCGAATGGCTGACGCTGCGCGGCGAGATCCGCGGAGAGGAGGGCGCCACCGCCCATTGGCGCCAGACCGAGATCGAGATCCCCGGCTTCGCCGCCACGATGGGCAGCATGCTCGACCAACTGCCCGCCGAAGAGCGCGCGCGGATCGAGGCCCAGCTGGGCGCGCTAGACGGCATGATGCGCGGCGAGGGGCAGGTGGCCGAGGCGCTGGACGGGCTGTCGGGCACGCGCGGCGGGGTGCACCGCCATCTCGACCTCATCATCGGCGGGCACGACCCCGAGAGCCCCAACATCCTCACCGACGGCACCCTGACGCTGGAGGTGGCGCTGCCAAACGACCCGGTCGTCCCGGGCACGACCCTGCCCGTCGAGGTCATCTATGTCGTGGAGGGCGGCAGTATGATCCCGCGGCTCTTCTATGTCTCGGGCGAGGACGGCAGCGAGGCCCGCGTCACCTTCGACCGACTGGAGCTCGAGCCCGGTGGCGGTCATGCCGCAGGGCGCTTCTCGGCCACGCTGTGCCGGATGGAGTCCGCCCGGCTGATGGAGGGCGCAGACCTGTCGGACTGCATCCCCGCCGAGGGCATGTTCGACACCGCCCTCGGCGAGGACACGGGGCGGTAGCGCGATGCTTGTCGCGCGCCCCGACGCCCGCCCCGCAGCGGGGGTGCGTTCCCGCACCCCCGCCCGCACCGAAGCCATGCGCCTCACCTGCGCGCCTCACACCCTCCCGCGCGACCGCGGGCACACGCCCCCTTGCGAAAGCCCGGCCCGATGCGCCCCGGCCCTCTGATCTGTGCGCTGCTGCTGGCGCTGGCCGCGACCCCGGCGCCGGCCCAGCGCACCCTGCATGTCCCGCAGGAGCAGATCGACGCGTTGCCCGATGTGACCATGCCCGAGTTCGACATCGACCTTGGCAGCCCCGAAGGGATCCTGCGGTCCATGGAGTCGATCGCGGGCGCGGACTGGATCGGGACCTTGCCCGAGGCGATCGCCGAGGCCATCATCGGCACACCGCTGCTTCAGGCCCAGGCCCCGGTGGTCTGGGAAACCCGCGCCACCGGAGCCTGGAGCCTCACGCAATCGGGCACCGGCACGGTCAGCGTCATCGACCTTGGCGCGATGGGGGGTGCGGGCAGCCAGGTCCACGCGCTGCTGCACAGCCCCGACCGCGATTGGCCGCTGAGCGTGGCGGCGCAGGTGTCCGCTCTTGACGAGGCCGTGGCGCGGCTGCGCTTCTCTGGCACCGGCGAGGGTGCGGCGGTTGGGGGAACCGGCATCGGCGCGGCCACCAACCACCTGTTCCAACCGCGGCGGCGCGTGGGCCACGCCACCGACGAGGGCATGCGCAGCCCCGAGTTCCTGCCGATGCTGCCCGATTTCCTTTACACCCAGGTTGAGGGTGGGCGGGTGCAGGTGGACGCGCGCGACGGGCGGATTCGCATGGCCTTCGAGGCGCGCGTGGTCGAATACGACCGCCGCAGCAGTGCCCCCACCGGCCGCAGCGCACGTCTCACGGGCTGGCTGTGCGAGACTGCGCTGCACGGTGTCGACCCAGACGGCTGTGCCATCCCGGACGAGGAGCTGGAGCTTCTGGCCGTCACCCCGGAGAACCTGCGCGAGAACGTCAACTACCGCACCCCCGGCATCGGCCTGACCTTCTCCGAACCGGTGGACACCGACAGCCTGCGCGCGGCGTTCCGGCTGTTCACCTGGTCGCCCGACCTGACCCGGATGGAGATCGCCGGCCGCTTCGAGCCCCGCGGCGAGGCCCAGTATGCCTTCCTTCCGGACACCGAGCTGCCCGACGGCGCGATCCTCGAGGCCGAGCTTGCGGGCGGCGCGGACGGGGTGCGGAGCCGCGACGGCGAGGCGCATCTGAAGGACGGGCTGCGCTGGCGCTTCTCCACCATGATCGCGTCGGTGGCGACCCGGGCCGAGGGCGCGCAGCTCTCCGGTCTCGACGCCTATCAGACGCTGCGCAACGCGCCGCTGGTGATGGGCAAGCCCTCGCTGCTGCGCCTTGCCCCGCGCTGGACCGGCAACCCGGGCGTCCACCCCGACTGGCAGGTCCAGAGCTTTGCCGCGACGCTAGCGGGCAACGCCCAGCCCGTGCGGCTGGCCGGGCAATTCGACACGGCCCCCGGCGCGGAGGGTGAGATCCGCATCCACCAGCACGAGATCTTCAGCGATGCGCAGCGCACGCGGGTCGAGGACACGGTCAACCTGTTCGGCTGGGTGCCGCAGTGGGAGGGGCCCGACAGCGCGGTGGTGCTGACCATCACCCCCCACGACCCCTGGCCCGAACCGCTGGAAGATGCGGTCTGGACGGTCGAAGGCAGCTTCGCCAACTGGCCCGTCGAGCCCTCCCGACTGACCATCCGCTATGCCTATTTCGAGGCGGGCGCTTGGGCCGACGGCGTGCCCCCTGCGGATCGGGCGCGGGCCGAGGCGGTCCTGCGCGGCGCCGAGATCTATGCCACGCAGCTCTTTCCGGTGCTGGGCACACGGTTCACGCCGATCCTGCTGCCGGGCGTCGAGGCCACCATCGACCCCGCGTTCCTCGAGCTCGGCATCGACGATTCCAGCCCCGCCGTGCAGGCGGCCCTGGAACGCGAGGCCGCGACCTCGCTGACCCGACCCGCGCTCCGCGGCGGAGGCTACCGGCTGGGCGCGCTTATCCGCCGCGCATCGCTGCGACTGCGCTGGATCCTGTCGCAGGCCGGGCAGGGCAACGAGATGATCCTTCTCCTCTATCCCGGCGACATCGGCGGCGAGGGGATGGTCACCGATGTGGGGTTCTTCTTCGACCCGCACGACCATGCCCGCGGCATCGGCATGCCGATCTATGACGGGATGCCGGTGGAGCCTCTGGCGATGGGGCTTGTGCACGAGCTGGGCCATGCGCTGGGCCTGCACCACATTCCCGCCCATGCCAGCGTGGTCGAGGCGAGGGGCCTCCTGCCCTGGGACCACCGCGACCCGGGGATGGAGGGCTTCCGCCTCGCCCCGGACGGCAGCCACGGCTGGCTGAAATCCCATACCCACGGCAATGCCGAGGCGGTCAGCGTGCTGGCGCCGCTGATGTGGCCGCAGGTGATGCCCACGACCTGGGCCTGGATCAGCGAGGGCGAATACACCGACCTCCGCGCGCGCTTCGCCAACCGAGCCGGCGCCCGACGCCTGGGCGCGGCCTTCGCGCCGGGGGCGCCGGTGCAGCTGGCCTCGGCCGGGCCCGGAAGTCTCGTCCTGCCACCCGAAGACCCGCCCGGGACGGAGCCCGCGCGCAAGATCGCGCTGTCAGGGGTGATCCACCCCCATGGCACCGCCGCGACCATTGCCCATGTCGGACGCACCGAACGCCCCCGGTCCGCCCCGCCTGGCCCCTATACCGCCGCGCTCCTCGATGCCGACGGCGCCACGCTGCATGCCCGCACCTTCGACACCGAGCGTCCCCCGCCGCCCTTTCCGGTGGGCTATCACCGCTTCCGGCGGGCCGTCGAACGGCCCGAGGCGGGGTCCACCACGCCCACTGGGGAGGATGCAGCACAGTCCCAGGTGGGCGCCGGGGCCAGCTCCGAGCTGCTACCGGGCGCCGTCATGCGCCGTCCCGATCAAGACCGCCCGGCCCCGACCGACCCTGGGCTCTGGCCCGATTTCGCGCTGACCCTGCCGGACCATCCCGACGCCGTGCGGATTGTCATCAGCCTCGGGCATGAGGTGTTGGCGGAGCTTGCGGGTCCCGCCGCGCCGCCGACGCTACGACCCCACGCCGAGGTCCTGGACCTGACCGGCGGGCCTGCCCGTCTGAACTGGACCCTCGGCGGGCGCGCGCCCCTCGTCGATCTGCAGTACAGCCCCGATGGCGAGACCGGCTGGACAGTGCTTCTTGCGGGCAGGCTGGCCACCGGGGCGCGGATCGACCCCGCCGATCTGCCACCCGGTCCATCCCCGACGCTGCGGCTTGTGGCCCGCGACGGGCTGGCAGAGGCCGAACGCCGCCTGCCGGTGCTGATGGACCGCCCACCGCTGCCGGTGGCGACCACGGCCACGCCCCTGACGGCGCAGTTCGACACCCCGCTGGCCGCCGATGCCCCCGCACATGTGCACCTCGCCGGCCCCGACGGAACCGAGCTTGGCGCCCGCGTTGTGCTTTCGCCCGACGGCCGGTTCCTCTCGGTCTGGCCCGATCACCCGCTGGAGCCCGACGCCCCGCACAGCCTGCGGCTTGCGCCGGGCCTGTCGGACCGCGCCGGCAACAAGCTGTCCACTTCGTGGGAGTGGTCGTTCGTTTCGGACCCCTGAGCGGGCAGCTTACCGACCACCGTCGCCCCAGCCGGGCATGCCGGGCCCTCGGCGAAGGGTGGCCAGCCGAGGGGGATTTACTGCCTTGCGGCCGCTCCGCGCGGCGGCGCGCAGCCCACCCACCATGCCGTGGACTCGCGGGGACCGGCAGAACGGAGGGCCTGGCGTCGTCTCACTCCTCGGCCAGCCAGCCCTCATAGAGCCGGTCGGCCTCGGCGCGTTCTTCCGGGGTCATCTCGTCGAGGATGCGCAGCAACGTGCGCGTGGAATCCCCTCCGCCCGCGCCTTCGGACAGCACGATCAGCCGCAGCGCCTCCATCAGGTCCTTCTCCACGCCGCGGCCCTGCCAGTGGGCGTGCCCGAGGTCGCGCAGCGCCGGACCATAGCCGCGCTCGGCCGAGATCCGGAACCAGTGGACGGCGCGCGCATCGTCCTGCAGGTCGTACCGGTCGGTCCAGTAGATCCTGCCTAGGTTGTGCGCCCCGGCCCGGTGACCCGCCTCGGAGGCCGCAAGGAACAGCGCCTTCGCCTCGGCGGTGTCCTGCGCCACGCCGCGCCCGCCGAGGTACAGCTCGCCCAGATCGTTCATCGCGGCCGCGTGCCCCGCGTCGGCGGCGCGGCGATACCAGCGCGCGGCCTCCTCCCGGTCCTGACCGGCGCCCCGGCCCCAGCGATACATCCAGCCCAGCCGCCACTGGGCCCGTGCATCGCCCGCCTCGGCGATGGGGTGCCAGATGCGATAGGCTTCGTCGAGATCCTGCTCCACCCCGCCCGCGCCCGCGCCCCGGCCCCAGAAATACATGTTGCCGAGCCAGTAGGTCGCCTCGGCATCGCCCGCCTCCGAGAGCCGCTGCAGACCCTCGAGGGCGGCGCCGTACTCCCGGTCGCGGTACTGCTCGAACACCGCCTCGAAACTCCCCGCCTGTACGGGCGACGCCATCGCCAGCATGGCCGCCATCGCCACCGTTCGGGGCCGGATGCCGTCCGTGATCCTCGCCATGGCCCTTACCCCTCATTCCGCGCCGGCTTACAAACCGGCCCGCAAACAGACATGTCAGGCCCGCTGCCCGCCCGCGCCCTCCGTTCGAAGGGGTCGGACCGGGCTGGCGGGGCCTGCGCCGGGGTTCACAGGGGGGGGCTTCCCGCCGGACCGCCCGGGTGGCTGGCTGTTCCCCGTCCCCGGCCGCAGGAGACGAGGCGGAAGGCCCTATGCAAGGCGGCGGAGGCTGCGCGGCTCCCGGACGCTGGTGAGGGAAAGCCCTGGCGGGTTGGTCACGCGGTCTCCGAGATCATGGCGGGAAAGAACCGGATCGTCAGCGAACCGCGAGACTTCAGCGCTTTGTTGAATGCCGGACAGTTGCAGGTCTTGTCGGCGCCGGGTGTGGGTCTGCTCATGGCCCCAGCTACAACTCGAGAATCACACGATGAATCCCCCAGACCGTGTGTGCAACATGTGTAACCGCCCCATGCGCAAGAGGGTTGTTGGAGCGGGATCGGGCGCGTCGTCGGGTGCTGACATGTGTCCGGCCTCTGGTGCGGCCATCTCCATGCCGCGGGCCCGTA
>SKMM01000052.1 GCA_007121055.1 Paracoccaceae bacterium
GCCCGCGCCCCGCCTCCCCCCGCCCCGGCCAGGCGCAGCGGCCACGGGGCCGCGCGGGACATGGCCGCGCGGTCCGGCCCTGCGGGTCGACGGCCAAGGCCGGTCCCAAGATCGGATCCTTACAGTGGAAGCTCTTGGCCGGCCGCGCGAAGCGCCGCGTGGGAAACCGGGCATGAGGGCGCTGCGGGCAGCCATCTTCCTTTACCGCTTGCTGTGGTGGCCGGCGATGCCGTTGCTGCTGGGCTATCTCTGGCTGCGCGGACGGCGCGACCTGGACTATCGCCGGCACTGGTCCGAGCGGTTCGGGGGCGGGCCGGTGCTCCGGGATGCTGTGTGGGTGCACGCCGTGTCGCTGGGCGAGATGCGCTCGGCGGTGCCGCTGGTGCGCGCGCTTCTGGACCGCGGCGAGCGGGTGATGACCACGCATCTCACCCCCGCCGGGCGGCGCGCGGCCCAGACCGCCTTCGGCCCGGAGATCGCCGCAGGCCGGCTGGTGGCGCGCTATCTGCCACTGGAGACGCATCTCGCCTGGGCCCGGGTGCTGCGCCGGGCCCGGCCGAAACTGGTGCTGGCGCTGGAGATCGAGATCTGGCCGGGGATGATCGCGGCGCTGGAGCGGGCAGGCGTGCCGTGCGTTCTGGTCAACAGCCAGGTGCCCGGGCGCAGCTTGCCGCGCGCCCGCCGGCTGGCCCGCAGCCTCGGCCACCCGGTGGCGCTGGTGCCGCTGGTACTCGCCAAGTCCGAGCCCCATGCGGCGCGGTTCCGGGCCCTGGGCGCGCCACGGGTCGCGGTGTGCGGCGAGTTGCGCTTTGACCAGCCGGTGCCGGCCGCGCAGACCGAGGCGGCGGCACGGCTGCGGATCGGGCTGCAGCGTCCGGTGGTGACGCTTGCCAGCGTGGTGGCGGGGGAGGAAGCCCTTTATCTGGACGCGCTGGCGCGGCTGCGCGGCCGTTTCCCGGTGCCGCCGCTGGCGGTGTGGGTGCCGCGCGCGCCCGAGCTGTTCGACGTCACCGCCGAGCGGCTGGGTGCGGCAGGGCTGCGGGTGGCACGGCGCAGTGCGCTGCTGGACGGCGCGCTGCGCCTGTCGGCATCCGGGTCGCTGGCGGATGTCGATGTGCTGCTGGGCGACAGTTTCGGCGAGATGTTCTTCTATCTGGCGCTCGGGGATGCGGCGGTGGTGGGCGGCGGCTTCGTGCCCAAGGGCGCGCACAACATCATCGAACCTCTGGCCCTGGGCCGCCCGGTCCTCGTGGGCCCGCATGTCTGGACCATCGAATACCCGGGAGAGGAGGCAATGGCCGCAGGCGTGGTCACACTTTGCCACGATGCCCAGGACCTCGCCCGGGCGCTGGCCACCCGGCTGCAGGCCAGCCAAGGCGACGTGCCGTCCATGCAGGCGTTCCTGGCCGCGCATTCCGGGGCCACCGCGCGCACACTGGCGGCCCTTGAGCTGTATCTGGAGGGGAGTGGGCCATGCGACTGATCGCGCTGGTGCCGGTGCGCGCGGGCTCCCGGGGCCTGCCCGGCAAGAACCTCAAGCCACTCGCGGGCGTGCCGCTGTGGCGCCGCGCGGTTGACCAGGGGCGCGCGCTGGGGGCCGATGTCGTGGTCTCCACCGACATCCCCGAGATCCTTGCCCTCCCGAGCGAGCCCGGGCTGCGGGTCCTTCGCCGCCCGGCCAAACTGGCTGGCGATGCGGTGCCCATGGACCCGGTGATCTCGCATGCCCTGCAGGCGCTTCCGGGCCCCGCGCGGGTGGTCTTGCTGCAGGCCACCTCGCCGCTGCGCCGGCCCGAGGACATCCGCGCGGCCATCACGCTCCACGCCACCGGCGCCTGGGAACTCGTGATGTCCGTCGCCCCGGCCGACCCCGGCGTGCTGAAATGGGGCAGGTTGGAGGGCGGCGCCTTCCGCCCGCTGGGCGACCCCGCCCACCCCTTTGCAAATCGCCAGAGCTTGCCGCCCGTCTGGCGCCCCGACGGCGCCGTCTACGTCTTCGACGCCGACGCCTTCCGCGCCCGCGGCACCCTCGCCTGCGGCCGCATCGGCGCGGTGGCGGTTCCGCCCGAAAGCGCCCTCGACATCGACAGCGCCGAGGATTTCGACCGGGCCGAGGCGATCCTCGCGGCCCGGGCGGCACACGACGGCTGACTCCGCCGCCCGCCCCGCGCGCTGGACAGATCGCCGGGCTTGGCCTATCCCCCGGGCCATGCCGCCCCGCTCTGATCCAAACTCCAAGCTCGTTGCCGAAAACCGCCGTGCGCGGTTCGATTACGCCATCGAGGACGACATCGAGTGCGGGATCGTGCTGGCGGGATCCGAGGTGAAATCCCTGCGCCAGGGGGGCGCCAACATCGCCGAGAGCTATGCCAGCGTCGAGGGCGGCGAGCTGTGGCTGATCAACTCCTACATCGCCCCCTACGGCCAGGCCACGACCTTCGGCCATGAGGAGCGCCGCAGGCGCAAGCTTCTGGTGTCCAAGCGCGAACTCTCCAAACTCTGGGCCGAGACGTCGAAGAAGGGCAAGACGCTGGTGCCGCTGCGGCTCTACTTCAATTCCAGGGGCGTGGCGAAGCTGGCGGTGGGGATCGCCAAGGGCAAGAAGCTGGCGGACAAGCGCGCCACCGAGGCCAGGCGCGACTGGGACCGCCAGAAGCAGCGGCTGTTGAAGGAACATGGCTGAGGCGCGGGCTTCGGAGGGGGCGCTGGTCTTCTCCGACGACCAGGCGCTCGCGTTCGGCCGCCTTGCGGGCATGCTGGCCGAGGCGGGCGTGGACCTCGAAGCCGGCGCCCTCCGCCCGCCGGGGTCCGAGGACACGCCCCCGATTGCGGTGCTGGGCCGCGCGGGCTCGGGCAAGACCATGCTGCTCGCCGCCCTCACCCGCGCCCTGATCGACGCGGGCGTGGAGACCGTCAGCGCCGACTGGGAGGGCCGGCGCCACCGCGACCGCCGGACCCTCGCCGTGCTCGCGCCCACCAACAAGGCAGCCTCGGTCCTGCGCGGCCGCGGGGTGCCCGCCACCACCATCCACCGCATTCTCTACACCCCCGTCTACGACCCACAATTCGAGCGCATCGCCGAATGGCTGGCGGGGGGCGGCGCGCGCCCCGCCCCCGACAAGCTGCCCGAGGGCATGACCGA
>SKMM01000329.1 GCA_007121055.1 Paracoccaceae bacterium
CGGTGCAGCGCTATGCCGCGCTCTGTCCCTTCCCGCTGACGCCGGACGCGCCTCTCTTCCGCGGCCTGCGGGGCGGCGCGCTGGGGCCCCGGCAGGTGGCGCGGGTGATGGAGGGGGCACGCGCGCGGCTGGGCCTGCCGGCCTCGGCCACGCCGCATGCGCTGCGGCATTCCTTCGCCACGCATCTGCTGGCCGCCGGCAGCGACCTGCGGGCGATCCAGGAGCTTCTGGGCCACGCCTCCCTGGCCACCACGCAGGTCTACACCGGCGTCGACGAGGCGCGGCTGATGGCAGCCTACCGCGCCGCCCATCCGCGCGCCTGAGCGGCGCCCTTCCCTCCCGTCCGCCAATGGGCTATGGCCCCGCTGCCTGCCGGAGGGAGCCAGCCATGCACGACATCCGCGCCATCCGCGACGCGCCCGTGGCCTTCGACGCCGGCCTCGCCAGCCGCGGCCACGCCCCGGCCGCAGCCGACATCCTGTCCATCGACGCCACCCGCCGCGCCCGTATCCAGGCCGCCGAGGAGGCGCGCGCGGCCCAGAACGCCGCCTCGCGCGAGGTGGGCGCCGCCAAGGCGCGCGGCGACGAGGAGGATTTCATCCGTCTGCGCGCGCTGGTGGCCGAGAAGAAGGCCGAGGTCGCCCGGCTGGAGGAGGACGCCCGCGCCGAGGACGCCCGGCTGACCGAAGCCCTTCTGTCCCTGCCCAACCTGCCGCTGGACGATGTCCCCGAGGGCGCGGACGAGGCCGACAACGTGGAGTTGCGCCGCTGGGGCACCCCGCCCAGCTTCGATTTCACTCCGCGCGAACATTTCGACGTGGCCGCCGCCGCCGCCGGCATGGATTTCACGGCCGCCGCGAAGCTCTCCGGCGCCCGCTTCGTGGTCCTGACCGGCGCAATGGCCCGACTGCAGCGGGCGCTGGCGCAGTTCATGCTGGACCTGCACACCACCGAACACGGCCTGCACGAAACCTGGACCCCCGTCCTCGTGCGCGACGAGATGATGCTCGGCACCGGCCAGCTGCCGAAATTCGGCGAGGACAGCTACCAGACCCGCGAGGGCTGGTGGCTGGTGCCCACCGCCGAGGTGACACTCACGAACCTGGTGGCGGGGGAGATCGTCGACGCCGCCACCCTCCCCCGCCGCTACGTCGCCCACACCCAGTGCTTCCGCTCCGAGGCGGGCAGCGCGGGCCGCGACACCCGCGGCATGCTGCGCCAGCACCAGTTCGAGAAGGTGGAGATGGTCTCGATCACCACCCCCGAGGCGTCGCTTCAGGAACATGACCGCATGACCGGCTGCGCCGAGGCGGTGCTGCAGCGCCTCGGCCTGCCCTACCGCACGATCGTCCTGTGCACCGGCGACATGGGCTTCGGCGCCCGCAAGACCCATGACATCGAGGTCTGGCTGCCGGGGCAGGACACCTTCCGCGAAATCTCCTCGGTCTCGGTCTGCGGCGATTTCCAGGCGCGGCGGATGAACGCCCGCTACCGCCCCGAGGGCGGCGGCAAGCCCGAATTCGTGCATACGCTCAACGGCTCGGGCCTCGCGGTCGGGCGTACGCTGATCGCGGTGGTCGAGAACGGGCAGACCGCCGAGGGCGGGGTGGTGGTTCCGGAGGCTCTGCGCCCCTATCTGGGGGGAAAGACGCAGATCACTCCGGAGGGATTGCTTGTCTGACCCCCAAACAACGGGCCGCCCCATCCCCGGCCGTTCCGAGACCGAGACCCTGTCCGCCAGCGGCGGCACCCGCCGCATGAAGGCGATCCTCGTGCTGGCGGCGACGCTGGGCTTCGTCCTTGCGCCGGCGCTCACCTCGGGCTTCGGCGGCTTCGACCCCGACCTGTTCCCGATCCGGCAGGACCGCCCGCCGGTGCAGCCCGCAGGCTATGCCTTCGGCATCTGGGGCTTGATCTATGCCTGGCTTCTGGTGCACGCCGGCTTCGGCCTGCTGCGCCGGGCCGAGGATCGGGGCTGGGACGCAGGCCGCTGGTGGCTGATCGTGAGCCTTGCGGTGGGCGCCAGCTGGATCTCGGTGGCCAACGCCAATGCGCCGATGGCGACGGTGCTGATCTGGGTGATGCTGCTGGGCGCGCTAGGGGCGCTGTGGCTGTCACCGGCGGGTCGCGACCGCTGGCTCGCCCAGGCGCCGGTGGCGATCTATGCGGGCTGGCTGACGGCCGCGTCCTGGGTGGCGGTCGGCTTCATGCTGGGCGGCTATGGCGTGCTGCCCGAGGCCTGGGCGGCCACGCTGTGCCTCGTGGCGGCCTTCGGCATGGCGGCGGCGGTGCAGACCGCGCTGCCCCGCGCGCCGGAATACGGGGCAACGGTGATCTGGGCGCTGGTGGCGGTGGCAGTGGCCAATGCAGGCGCCACCTGGCCGGTGGCAGGTCTGGCGGTCCTCGGCGTGCTGGGAATGGCCGCGCTCGTGGTCCGCAGTGTCCGGACGGCGCCGGCCTGATCACCCCGGCAAAAGATCGGCCAGCAAGGGGTTGGGAAAGCGCCGCGCGCGGGTGACGGCGTAGAAGGTCTCGTGCAGGTCCTCGAGCCGCGCGGCCTCGCGCAGGGTGCCGGCGACAAGCTCGTCCTGCACGACGATGGGCGGGATCACCGCCAGCCCCGCATCGGCGCGCGCCAGAAGCCGCAGCATGGCCATGTCGTCGGCCTCGGCGGCGATGGCGGGGCTGACACCCAGCCGGGCGGCCAGCGCGTCGAACCCCGCGCGCAGGGCCGTGTCCGAGGTGGGCAGGATCAGCGGACACGCGCGCAGCAGCTCCGCAAGCGGCAAGGGGCTGGCCAACCGCGCCGGTGTGCCGATCAGGCTGACGGGCTGCTCGGCCAGGCGGTGCACGAGCCAGGGGCTCGCCGCGTCCCGGGCCGGCGCGAGATTGGTGAGCACCACGTCCAGCGACAGCGCGTCGAGGCCCCGCAGAAGCTCGGCCTGCGAGCCTGACCGAAGGATCACCTCCACATCCGGCCGCCCCAGCGCAGGCTGCAGGAACTGCACCTGAAAGTTGCGCGACAACGTCGCCAGCGCGCCCACCCGCAGCGGCCGGCGGCCGGGCCCGTGCTGCCGCAGCGTCGCCGTCAGATCCTCGGCCGTGCGGAAGATCGCGTCGGCATGATCCAGCGCAATCCGCCCCGCCTCCGTCAGCACGAGCCCCCGGCCCCGCCGCTCGAACAGATCATGCCCCATGGCCGCCTCCAGCGCCCGCAACTGCGCCGACAGCGCCGAGGCCGACAGGTTCAGCCGCCGCGCGGCCCCCGTAAGGGTGCCGTCATGCGCAACGGCGCGGAACAGCCGCAAATGATGGAGGTTCGGGATGGCCATTGTTTTATCTAACCGAACAGTCAGCTACAAAATATGTCATTTTCGCTGAACATCCATGCGCTTTATCCCGCTGCGTCACCACCGGACGGAGCACGCCATGGACCTCGCCCTCGAGTTTCTCTCCACCTTCGCGCAGCAGCTGCAGAAGCCCACGCTGGCCTTCCTGTTCGGGGGCATGGCGCTCGCGGCCCTCGGCAGCCGGCTGGAGATCCCCGACGCGGTCTACCGTTTCATCGTGGTTCTGCTGATGCTGAAGATCGGCCTGGGCGCGGGCATCGCGATCCGCGAGGCCGACCCGGCCGACATGGTGCTTCCCGCGCTGGCCGCGGGGGTGCTGGGGGTGGGGATCGTGCTGCTGGCCCGGGTGACACTGCTCCTGCTGCCGGGGGTGCGCCCCGAGGACGGCCTCGCCACGGCGGGCCTGTTCGGGGCGGTCTCGGCCTCGACACTGGCGGCGGCCATGGTGATGCTGGAGGAGTACGGGATGGGTTTCGAGGCCTGGGCGCCGGCGCTCTATCCCTTCATGGACATCCCCGCGCTGCTGCTCGCCATCGTGCTGGCACAGATGGCGCGGGCAAAGGCCGCGCAGCGGGTCGCAGTGCCCGCCGGGGGGCCGGCGCGCCCGCGCCCCAAGGCGCCGCGGATCGGCGAGATCCTCGCCGACAGCCTGCGCGGCTCGGCGCTGTCGGCGCTGGTGCTGGGCATGGTGCTGGGCCTCGTGGCGCGCCCCGACCCGGTCTTCGAAAGCTTCTACGAGCCGCTGTTCCGCGGCCTTCTGTCGATCCTGATGCTGGTGATGGGGATGGAGGCCTGGGCGCGGCTGGCCGAGCTGCGGCGGGTGGCCCATGTCTATGCGGTGTATGGCGTGCTGGCGCCGCTGGTGCATGGGGCGATGGGCTTCGGGCTGGGATACCTCGCGCATCTGGCCACCGGGTTTTCGGCGGGCGGCGTGGTGCTGCTGGCGGTGATGGCGGCGTCAAGCTCGGACATCTCGGGCCCACCCACCCTGCGCGCGGCGATCCCGCAGGCCAATCCGGCGGCCTATGTGGGCGCCTCCACCAGCCTCGGGACCCCCATTGCGCTCCTGTCGGTGCCGCTGTGGATGGCGCTGGCCGAGATCCTGTTCGCCCTCTGAGCCCGGGAGATTTCCATGACCATTCCCGCCATCAAGCTGACCATCGTCGTCGAGCGCCTGCTCAAGCCCCCGGTGGAGCGGCTGCTGGCCGAGGCCGGGCTGAGCGGCTGGTCGGTCTTTCCCGGCGGCGGGCGCGGAACCCGCGGCCTCCACCGCGCCGAGGCGGCCCAACTCGTGCGCGAATTCGCCATCGTCAAGATCGAGGCGGTGCTGACCGACCGCGCCACCGCCGAACGGCTCGCCCGGACGCTGACCGAGGAGTATCTGGAGGACCAGCCGGGCATCGTCTGGCTGGAGCCGGTGGAGGTGCTGCGCGGGGCGAAGTTCTGAGGCCACCGCGACAAGTGGGCGGTTGCCGACACGCCACGCGGACACAGCTTCCCCCAGAGGGATCGTAGGGGGAGGCCGATGCTGGCCTGGTTCGACCGACATTTCGCAATAGGGGTGGGGGCGGGACGGTTCTGGCCGAATGTCGTCCTGCTGAGCCTCGCCGGCCTCCTGCCGGCGCTGTGGGTCTTCGTCGCGCGCACGCCGGGTTTCGCGGGGCATCTGGCACAGGCCGACGGGGCGCTCGCGCCCTTCCTCCGGCAGGTGCTGACGACCGGGCTGCCGGTCGTGGTGCTGGTGAACGCGGTGGCCATGGCCTCCTTCGCCCGCCTGCGCGCAGGGGTCATCAGCCCGGTCGCGGCGCTGGCGCGGGATGTCACCGGCCGCGTCGGGCTGTTCGCCGCGCTGCAGGGGGCGCTGTTCGCCGGCTCGGCGCAGGTGTTCGGCGCCTTCGGCGGCGACCCGGTGCAGGGGCTGCGGGTGCTCGGCCCCACGCTGGAGCAGGCCGCGGTCTTCGGCAATCTGGCCGGAGCCTATTTCTATGCAGCCGCGGTCAGCGCACTGCCCCTGTACCTCGCGGTGGCGCAGCGCAGCTTGCGCGGACCGCAGGGTGCAGGCCCGGCTGCGGTGGCCACCGCGGTCGCGCTGTTTGCCGTCCATGCGCTGGCGCTGGCCGTCTTCGGCCGCGTGTTGACATTCCTGCTCTGACCGCAGGGCCTGCCTGAAACACGGGTCGCGCCAGGGTGAGTTCCGGATGGTTCGACGCACCCGACTCAGCAAACAGTTGGGCCAGACGCTCCCCCTGCGGCGGGCGCTACGGACGAAGCCCGCTGCGCCGAAACCTCGCAGCACGGCATGGCGGTGTGGCCCGAGAGACAGCCGCTGCTGCGCGGTCGAGCAGCCTGCCCGACCGCAGGCCGCTGCGCGGACGTCGTTGACGGACAGCGGAATGCCGCCGATCGGGCCACCCCCGCAGCCGACCGCGCCGGCCGGTTGGGACATCACCTCGGGCGAGCGGGGCCCGCCCTGCGGCCGCGGCCATGGCATCCGGGTCACCCGAGGCACCGCGCCATCACCGCGCCCGGCTCCGGCGATCTGCGCGGAGCCTCTCCCCTGGGGGACGACCGGGGCCGCAACCGGGGCCCAATCACTCCGACAGGACGATGGGCAGGTGCACCGTCAGGACGTTCACATCCCCCTCGCGGCGATAGTCGAGCGCGCTGGCGTGGCTCCGAATCAGGAACCAGCCGAAGCCGCCTTCGGGCAGCGCTTCCATCGGGACGTCGATGGGCGCGGGGTCACCCGGTGGCAGCTGTCCGCCGGGCATGGGGCCTCCGCGGTCGGTCAGGGTACAGATCGCCTCCCCCGCGCAAAGCGTCAGGTCGAGTTCGATCTGGCCGGGACGTCCGCCATAGGCATGCCGCTGGATGTTGGTCAGAAGCTCCGCCAGAACCAGTTCGACCGCCGCAAGACTGTCGCCGCTGGCGTGCAGGCCGGCCAGCACCGCCTGCACCCGGGCCAGCGCCCGGCGGATCGCGGCGCTGTCGGAGCGCAGGGTCAGCCGAACGAGTGGGGCTGCCACGGCCGGGCTGTGGCTGTACGGACCGGGTCGATGGCCGGCGCGTTCACCCCGCATGGCGCAGGCTGGCGGCGTCCGGGACGCTGCCGTGGATGGTGAACACCCCATCCATCCGCGTCAGCCGGAACACCTTGGCGACATTCGGCGTCAGCGCCGCAAGCTCCAGCCGCCGGCCGGGCCCGAGATGCTTCATCACCGACACCACCGCGCCCAGGCCGCTGCTGTCGAGGAAGGTCACCCGCCCCAGGTCCAGGACCACGCGGCGCTGCGGACCCCCGGTGGCCTGGCGCATCGCCTCCTTGAAGGCGATGGCGACGGCGGCGTCGATGCGCGCCTCCTCCACCCGGACGACCAGGGCATCGCCCCGCTGCTGCGCCGTCAGTTCCATGCAGCACCTCCCCATTCGCGCGCCACCCGCGCCCCCTTGCACAGCCCGCAGCCTAGGTGCCAAACCTTTCCAAATCCTTTGGGGGGAGGCTTGGCCATGCAGGAGGTGATCATCGCGGGGGCAGCCCGCACGCCCATGGGCGGGTTCCAGGGCGTGCTGGCGCCGCTGACGGCCCCGGAACTGGGGGGCGCGGCGATCGCGGCGGCGCTGGCGGATGCGGCCGCAGCCCCGGGCGCGGTCGAGGAGGTGCTGATGGGCTGCGTGCTGCCCGCAGGCCAGGGCCAGGCCCCGGCGCGGCAGGCGGGCTTTGCCGCCGGGCTGGGCGAGGAGGTGCCGGCGACCACTCTCAACAAGATGTGCGGCTCGGGCATGAAGGCCGCGATGTTCGCCGCCGACCGCATCGCACTGGGCGGCGCCGAGGTGATCGTCGCGGGCGGCATGGAGAGCATGTCGAACGCCCCCTACCTTCTGCCCAAGATGCGCGCCGGCGCCCGCATGGGCCATGCCCAGGCGGTGGACCACATGTTCCTCGACGGGCTCGAGGACGCCTATGACCGCGGCCGCCTGATGGGCACCTTCGCCGAGGACTGCGCCCAGGCCTTCCAGTTCACCCGCGATGCCCAGGACGCCTATGCCCTTGCCTCGCTGGAGAACGCGCTGACGGCACAGCGCGGCGGGGCCTTCGCGGCCGAGATCGCGCCTGTGACCGTGACGACCCGCAAGGGCGCGGTGGAGGTGGCCGAGGACGAGCAGCCCGGGCTTGCCCGGCCCGACCGCATCCCCCACCTGAAACCCGCCTTCCGCAAGGACGGCACCGTGACGGCGGCCAATTCCTCGTCGATCTCGGACGGGGCGGCGGCGCTGGTGCTGGCCTCCGCCGCGGCGGTGGAGGCGCAAGGTCTCAAGGCCCGCGCCCGGCTTCTGGGCCATGCCAGCCACGCCCAGGCGCCCGCCGAATTTCCCACCGCCCCCGTGCCGGCCGCCGAAAAGCTGCTGGCGCGGCTGGGCTGGTCGGTGGAGGACGTCGATCTGTGGGAGGTCAACGAGGCCTTCGCCGTCGTCCCCATGGCCTTCATGCACCGCATGGGCGTCGCACGCGACAAGCTCAACGTCCACGGCGGGGCCTGCGCTCTGGGCCACCCCATCGGCGCCTCGGGCGCACGTATCCTCGTCACGCTCCTCAACGCGCTCGAAACGCACGGGCTGCGCCGCGGCGTGGCCGCGATCTGCATTGGCGGCGGCGAAGGCACGGCGGTGGCCATCGAGCGGATGTGACAGCGTCCTTACCGTTCAGCGGTCGACCGGTTCCCAGGCTCGGCGCTGCGTGCTTTGCAGGGCCCGATCGACTGTGGACCGCGGCCAGGGGCCAAGGTCGCAGAAACCGGGCCGGACCAGCCGCGAGACCCTCTGTCCCCAGCATGGCCGCTCCCGGGACGCAGACCATCGGGACCGGCCCCAGCGACGCCCCCAGCGGAACCCAATCGCCCCGTCCGACCCCATCCGGCGCCCCGCCTGCATCTCCCGCGGACCGGGCAATATGCCTCCCTCTCGCCGACAATTCCCAGCCGCCCCAAGGTCCAGGTGCAGGGGAACGGTGAGGGCCATGGCGGTCCGGCCGCGAAGGCGCGCCGGACGGTCACGGCCCGGACACGCCAGTCAGCGGCGTCGCATCTGCGCCGCCGAAGCGCGCGGGCGGTGCAGGGCGCGCCGGATGACCTCCCTGCGCACTCCTGGCGCGCTCCCTGGCCCAGTTCCATGCACGAAACGCGCGGGTTGAACCGCGATGTGGCGCGCCCATCGGAGGACCCTGCTCCGCGGCGCATGACAGCACGGCCCACGCCGCGGCCGCGCACACCGGCGCGGTCACCGGCGGCCCTCCGGACCGGGACCGCCGGGACCTCGCTCCGCTCCGTGTCGACCTCGCCCTCATCGGCAACCGCTCTTCTGCGGTGCCATCGCCGGGGCATCAGTACCCCCTCGAGCACATCCTTGCTGGCCCAGCCGACCCGAAAGCCACGGCAGTGCTCGCGCGTTGCAGGGCGCAGGCCGCTCCTTGGGCAGCGCCCCCTCGGCGGAGATGCCAGCCTTCCGCCGCGGCCTACGCTCCTGTCATTGGTTCCCGCGGCGGACGCTGATCTCGGTCGCCCTCCCGTCCGGCGCAGGCGCCGCCTCGGCAGCGGCGCAGCCGGCGAAGTCCGCGGCCAAGATGGCGGCTGTGCAACAAGCGACAGCACATTCCGCGCATGGAGCGCCACCGTACCGACCGGGCCACCCTGCGGCAGTAACGGAGTGCCGTCGTCCGGCAACCGTGCGGCCAATGCATGGGAGTCGCGCCATCGTTGCGCCCGGCCGCGGCTGACGTCGGCGCCTCCAGCCGGGAAGCGATACGCGCCAGTTGGTCCGCGGCCGCGCACCTCGCCGCCGCGAAAGCGATCGGCGATCCGATGCGCGCCAACCCGACCGCCACTCGACAGGCCGCCGGCGGCGGCCCGCATCAGACCCGCCAGGGAGACACCGTGCCAGAGCCCACGCACACCCTTGCCAACCCCTCGCCCCGACGTCACGGCCGCCGACCCTTGCCGGGTCCTTCCCCTCCGCCGGGTCCTTCCCCTCCTCGCCCCACCGAGATCGGGCGTTCCCGCACGCGGCGGCAGCCGATCCCGCATCCGGCTCCCGCGCCGACGAGCCCTGCGCACCCCCATCGACCTTGCCGTGCCCGAAGATCAGCGCATGCACAGCGGGCTCACAGGCGCGCAGCCTGCGGATCTCGAGACCCCGCGGCGGTATGTCGAGGGCCGTGGCCCGGGCCGCATGGCGTTGAGGCAGGATGCGGCCACGATCCGCGAGATCAGGCTCCGGTCAGCCGCCGGGACGCACTCGGCCAGACCTCGGCGGAACGGGCCCCGCACCGGGCCCGGAGACATCCCCCGGCATGGACCCGCAAAGTGTCTGCCGCCGACCTCCGGCCACGGAGGGATCACGGCGGCCATGGGCCTGTTCAATCCTTCAGCATGACCGCTCTGATTTCATCTCTTTTCTTTGACCTGAACGCGCAACCTGATCGGCGCGACAGCGCGCAAGCTGCGCGTCCGGCGCCGTGCGACATGCCAGCGCCGCGGCGCGACGGCGGTTCGGCCTGCGGAAGGGGATGGCGGCATCGGGGGCGGCGGGGTGCCGCCGCGCCTCTTCCAGAGCGGTGGGCTTTCCTGCCTTTGCACGCCTTGCCGGCCGATGTCACCGCGCGGCCGCGGGCCGACCTGCACAGGCTCAGCATGGCGAGGGCCTCCGCCGGTATCGGGCTCGACCTCACGATCTGGGGCTGGGTGGTCGGGTGGGCGGAGTATGGTCGCCCTCCGGAACTGATCGGCCGCATGGAGAGACGCGTGAAAATGGCAGCCAGGCAAGGGCGCACCCGTGGTTCCGGGGGCATCGGCGCCGCCAGGCCGAACCTGTGTCTCGCCCGGCCCATGTCGGGCAGCGGTCGACGCCCTGCACGCTTATCTGCAAGGATGACGCGAGGCCTTCGGGCCCGGGCTTCCCGAGGCGGGAACGGCGCCCTGGGCCCGGGACGGGCTCGGGTTCTCGTCGCTCCGGGTCAAGATTCGGCTGCTGCTGCGACGGCTGGACGCGTTCACGTTGACGGCCAATCAGCGGGCTTCAACGACAACGCCTGCCATCTGATCCGGCGCGAGAGATGGGCGCGTCTGGCCAGGGGCTTGCCTCCGATCGAGCCAGATACCCAAGCAGGCGGCGACCGTTTGTGGGACCATGACGACCGGCTGCCGGGGCTGGAGCCCGTCACCTTCGGACCCGATCATCGGGACCAGCGCGTCGTTGCCGGCAAAGCAATGGTCGGGTCGCAGACCTTCCCGCGCTGCCCCAGTCCGCCGAGACAGTTGCACGTCACCCCTGCCGCGCCGTCGCAGCCTGCTGTGCTGACAGTCCTGCGGAAGCGGTCCACACGATTTGGCCACCTGTGTCAGGCCATCGAGGATGATGTCCGAACTCCGGTGTCGCAGATGCCGATCCGCAGCGCACCCCGGCGTCGACAGGGTGGACCGGCTTTGCGCCCGGACACCCCTGCGCCGCTCCGGCCTTGCATCTATCCGGGCGCCGCGAGGGCGCTGACGTCAGGGGGCGATGGGCGCGCAGTCGCGCGCATGGGCACGCAGGCGGTCGCAGGCCATGCGGGCTTCCGACTCCGTCAGGCCGACAAATGTGGCCTCAAAGCCTGATTGGCCGGACTTCACCCGCCGCAGCCCGGCCTCGAAACTCGAGAGCTCGGCCAGCGCGGCCCGCATCAGGGCCCGCTCGGCTGCATCGCGGGTGCCGAAGCGGCCGAGGGTCACCCCCCACAGGCGGGGCGACGAGGTGGAGACCTGGGTCAGCACGATGTCTGCGTCCCCTTCGGCCGACTGCGCCGCCGCCGCCGTCTCGACGACCGGCTCGGCCCGCCCCGTGGCGGCCAGTTGCGCGAGACCGGGCGCCTGCGCCGCACCCGAAGAGGCAAAGGTCAGGACCACGAATTCCGACGGGTCGGGCTCGGCCGGACGACTGGCGGCCACAGCAACCTCCGGCTCCGATGGCAGGGTGTCCGGCGGGGTGAAGGGCTGGTCGGCGACCACCTGCTCGCCGGCGCCGTCCATAGACTCCTGCGGCGCCAGCGCTTCGGGCCGGGGTTCGGGGGAGGGGTCGTCGGGACCCACGGGTTGGGCAGTATGCTCGGTGCGGGCCGCGTCCGTGATGGAGACGGCATCGCGCGAGCCGAAGGGAATGGTTCCGGGGCCGGCCGCGGCGGGCGCCGTGGCCCCCAGGGCCGCGGCGGCGATGGATTGCAACCCGGCCGTCCCTTCGGGTGCGGGCCGCGCCTCGGGCGCCA
>SKMM01000267.1 GCA_007121055.1 Paracoccaceae bacterium
CGCCAGGGCGGCGAGGCCCACGGTCTGGCGGGGGAGCGTGCGCTGGACGGTCATGCCGGTTGCTCCTGTGCGGGGGCGGTGCGCGGGATCAGCAGCCAGGGCCGCAGGCGCAGCCCGAGGATGGCGCCCGCGAAGGCGGCGGCGAACCAGACCCAGCCATGCAGGCTGCCGGTGGAGATGCCGCTGAAGAACGCCCCCACGTTGCAGCCGAAGGCCATCCGCGCGCTGTAGCCCAGCACCAGTCCCGCCAGCAGCACCCCCGCCCAGGAGGGCAGGGTCAGCGCCGCCGGCGGCGCATCCGGCACCGCCCGCCAGCGCATGGCGAGGAAGGCGCCCACCAGCAGGCCGATGTTGGTCAGCGACGTCACGTCGGTGAGGATGCTGGAGCCCAGACGCTCGGCGTTGGAGGGGCTGGACCAGAAGGCGGTGGCGGCGATGTCGGCGCCCCCCGCCTGAGCGAGCTTGGCGCCCCACAGGCCGAGGCCGTAGACGATGCCCCAGGGCTGGCCCGCGACCACGAGGTTGAGGATCGCCAGCACCGCGATCAGCGCGGCCGCCACCCACAGCCGCAGCGGCGGCAGCCGCTTGCCGGGGTCGGAGCGCTGCACGGCCGCATAACCCACGAGGCCCAGCGCCGCCAGCGTCAGCACCAGCCCGCCACCGTCGCCCAGAAGCCCCTGCAGCGTGATCACCGGCAGGGTCCCGAGCCCGGTCCAGAAGCCCAGATGCAGTGTGCCGGCGAAACTGCCACCGATGAAGCCCGCCAGCGCCACCAGCCCCACCATGTTCCCGCTGCCCGCGTTGACCAGCGTGCCCGAGCCGCAGCCCAGCACCACCATCATCGCCAGCCCGAAGATGAAGGCGCCGAGGATCATCCCGAAGCCCACCGGGGCGTGCGCCCCCGTCAGTTCCCCCGGCGCCAGCGCCAGCAGCGGCAGCGCCACCGCCGCCGTCAGCCCGATGGCCAGAAGCTGCGCGATCAGCCCGCGCGCGTCGCGCTCCCGCACCAGCCGGCCCCAGGGCCCGGCAAAGCCGAAGCGCATCCCCTCCAGCACCAGCCCGAAGCCGAGGCCGATCGCCACCAGGAAGGCCGCGCGCGGCCCCGCCCAGGCGAACACCACCGCCACCAGCACCAGCCCGAAGGCCACAAGTCCCGCCCGAAGCTTCCACATCTCAGAAGATCCCCGCGATCCAGTTGCGGGTCTGGTTCACATAGACCGTGACCCGGTTGGGTGCATTGTCGAGCGGCCGCCCGGCGGCGGTCCATTCGGCCATGCTCTCGGCGTAAAGGCGCGTGTCGGGGATGCCCGCGATCTCGCTCAGGGCAAACCAGTTGGTCGCGGCCCAGTGCCCGGTGTTGCAGAAGGACACGGTCATCGGCGCCTCGGGCGCGCGCTCGGCGGCGATGGCCGCGACCTCGTGCGGCGGGCGCATGCGGGTGCCGTCGAACCAGTCCTCATGGGTCAGGCTCTGCGCCCCCGGCAGGGTGCCCGGGCGGGCGATGGTGAAGAGCCGGCCGGTGAAGAAGCTCTCGGGCCGCGCGTCGATGAGCGAGGCGTTGCCCTCCTCCACCATCGCCTCGACCTCGGGGGTGGAGACGCGCAGGCTGTCGTCCCACTCGGGCTGGAAATCCGACGGCGTGATCTCCACCGGCTCGGTGCTGACCGGCAGCCCCTCCTCCTTCCAGGCGGCGAACCCGCCGTTGACCAGCGCGAGGTCCGCCACGCCCAGCGAGCGCAGCGTCCAGTAGACGCGGGCGGCGGCGCCCATGTCGGTCTGGTCGGCGCCGGAATGCAGGATGGCCACCGGGGTGTCGGCTTCGATGCCGAGGCTGCGGACCAGTTCGCCGAATTCCTCGGGCGTGCGCAGGGCGCCGGGGTTCTGGGGCGGGCCGCGCCATTCGGAATAGGGCGCGTGGGCGGCGCCGGGGATGTGGCCCGCGCCGAAATCGCCGGTGACGTGGATCACGCGGACGTCCGAGCGCTCGAGGATCTCGGCCAGTTCGGCGGGCTCCAGCAGCGGGGCCCAACCCTGCGGCATGGCGATGGCCTGCACCGGCAGCATGGCGAGAAGCCCCAGCGCGGGGGCGGCAAGGGTGACGGGGCGCATCCGGTCCTCCTGATGGCGAGCTTTGCGCTGACCTAACGGAAAATCCGTCCTTGGGAAGGGGGGCTGCGGGGGATGTGAAGGGTCAGGATCGGAGGTTTCGCCGGGCCTCCGGAACGCCCGTTTTGCACCCCGCCCCGGCGCGGGGGCGGGCGTCCCGCGCCGGGCGGGGCCGCGTGGATGTCGGTCTTTTCTGCGCCGCGGCGTCGGGCGCGGGACCGGTTCGGGCCTATTCCGCCGCGCGGGCGCTGGCGGCGGGCAGCTGCCCGGTGAGGACGTAGCGCAAGATCTCCACCACCTGCGCCGGCGTCTCGGCCACGGCGAGCGCCGCGGCGTCGACCTCCTTGAGCGCATGGGCGTGCTCGGGCCCGTGCAGCACCACCAGCGACTTGCCCAGGGCCGCGGCCTGGCCCGCGTCGAAGGCTGCGTTCCACTGCTTGTATTCCTGCCCGAAGCGCACCACGACGATGTCGGCCGCGGCGATCTCGCGCCGCGTGCGGATGGCGTTGAGCTTGGCGCCCTTGTGGTCGTGCCAGAACTTGTCGGGCTCGGGCCCCAGGATCGCGACGCCGCAATCGTCGCTGGCGGCATGGTCGGTGACCGGGCCGGAGAACGCGATGTCCAGCCCCGCCGCCCCCTCGCGGATGCGGTCGCGCCAGTCGGTGTGGATCTCGCCGGACAGATAGACCTTGAGTGTCATGGGTGCCCCCGTCAGCTTGTCGGAGCGCGACCCTAGCCGCGCCGGGGGGCGGGGGGCAACCCCGCGGCCCGCGCTGGACGCCGCCTGCCGCGCGGCCTAGGCTGGTACCGTCCAGCCGGGCCGTGCCATGCCGCCGTTCCTGTTCCGCCTTCATGCCTGGTGCCGCGGCTGTGCCGTGGCGCTGCTGCTTGCGCCGGGCGTGGCCGGGGCGGAGGCGTATCCGCGGCTCCTGCCGCTGGAGGAGCTGTTGCCGGAGGCGCGCGAAGACGCGCCGCGACTGACCCCCGAGGGCGCCATGGCGCTGGGCGCCCGGGCTGCCGCCCTGCGGGCCCGC
>SKMM01000295.1 GCA_007121055.1 Paracoccaceae bacterium
ACCAACCACAAGGACATCGGGATCCTGTATCTGTTCACGGCCGGCATCGTCGGCTTCATCGCGGTGGCCTTCACGGTCTACATGCGCATGGAGCTGATGGACCCCGGCGTGCAGTACATGTGCATGGAGGGGGCGCGGCTGACGGCCGCCGGCCCGGGCGACGAATGCACCCCCAACGGGCATCTGTGGAACGTGATCGTCACCGCCCATGGCGTGCTGATGATGTTCTTCGTGGTCATTCCGGCGCTGTTCGGGGGCTTCGGCAACTACTTCATGCCGCTGCATATCGGCGCGCCGGACATGGCGTTTCCGCGGCTCAACAACCTGTCCTACTGGCTCTATGTGGCGGGCGCCTCGCTGGCGGTGGCGTCGCTGTTCGCGCCGGGGGGCGCGGGGCAGACCGGGGCAGGCGTGGGCTGGGTGCTCTATCCGCCGCTCTCGACCATCGAGACGGGCTTCGCGATGGACCTCGCGATCTTCGCGGTCCATGTCTCCGGTGCCTCGTCGATCCTTGGCGCGATCAACATCATCACCACCTTCCTGAACATGCGCGCGCCGGGGATGACCCTGCACAAGGTGCCGCTGTTCGCCTGGTCGGTGTTCATCACCGCCTGGATGATCCTTCTGGCGCTGCCGGTGCTGGCGGGCGCCATCACCATGCTGCTGACCGACCGCAACTTCGGCACGACCTTCTTCGACCCCGCGGGCGGGGGTGACCCGGTGCTCTACCAGCACATCCTGTGGTTCTTCGGGCACCCCGAGGTCTACATCATCATCATCCCGGGCTTCGGCATCATCAGCCACGTCATCGCCACGTTCAGCCGCAAGCCGATCTTCGGCTACCTGCCGATGGTCTATGCGATGGTGGCGATCGGGGTGCTGGGCTTCGTCGTCTGGGCCCACCACATGTACACCGTTGGCATGAGCCTCACGCAGCAGGCCTATTTCATGCTCGCGACCATGGTCATCGCGGTGCCCACGGGCATCAAGATCTTCAGTTGGATCGCGACCATGTGGGGCGGCTCGGTGGAGTTCCGCACGCCGATGCTCTGGGCCTTCGGGTTCCTGTTCCTGTTCACCGTGGGCGGCGTGACCGGCGTCGTGCTGTCCCAGGCCGCGGTCGACCGCTACTACCACGACACCTACTATGTGGTGGCGCATTTCCACTATGTGATGAGCCTTGGGGCGGTCTTCGCCCTCTTTGCCGGGATCTACTACTGGATCGGCAAGATGTCGGGGCGGCAGTACCCGGAGTTCTGGGGCAAGGTCCATTTCTGGATGATGTTCATCGGCTCCAACCTGACCTTCTTCCCCCAGCACTTCCTGGGACGGCAGGGGATGCCGCGGCGCTACATCGACTATCCGGAGGCGTTCGCCTACTGGAACTGGGTCAGCTCCATCGGTGCGTTCATCTCGTTCGCCTCGTTCCTGCTGTTCATCGGCATCATCTACTACACCCTGACGCGGGGTGAGCGGGTGACCGAGAAGAACTACTGGAACGAGCACGCCGACACGCTGGAGTGGACGCTGCCCTCGCCGCCGCCGGAGCACACCTTCGAGACGCTGCCCAAGCGCGAGGACTGGGACCGCACGCCGTCGCACTGAGGCGGCAGTTCAGGGGCGCAGGGCCATGCCCGTCACCTGGCTTGAAAACCGGCTCGAGGCCCCGGGGGTTCTGCCCCCCGGGGCCTTTTGCCATGCCGCGGGCGACGGCCCGGCTCTGGCGCTGCGACTGACGCCCAACCGGTCACTCAGCCCGGAGGGGTTCGTGCTGTTCATCGCGCTGACCTGCGGGCTGGCGGCGATTCCCATGGTGGCGATGCTGGGCACGCCGGTGTTGTGGGCGATCCTGCCGTTCTTTGGGCTGGTGGTGGGCGGGCTGTGGTTCGCCATCGCACGCTCCAACGCCGACGGCCGGCTGACCGAGGAGCTGGCGCTGTGGTCCGACCGCATCGCGCTGGTGCGCCACAACCCCCGGGGGCCCGACCAGAGCTGGGAGGCGAACCCGTTCTGGGTCCGCGTGCGGCTGATGGCCGAGGGCGGGCCGGTGGAGAACTACCTGACCCTGCGCGGGGCCGGCCGCGAGGTGGAGCTGGGCGCGTTCCTCAGCCCGCATGAGCGGGAGGAGCTGTCGGAGGCGCTGAGCTGGGCGCTGGGGCGGCTGGGGTGAGGGGGTGTCCGGCCCGTCAGGCCGGGGCCGGGCAGGCGCGGAAGGTTTCGGCCAGAATCGCCTCGAGGGCGGTGGCGTCGGCGTCGGTGAAGGCGTCGGGCTGGTCGCTGTCGATGTCGAGGACGGCGAGGAGGGCGCCGTCGCCGTTGCGCACCGGGATCACGAGTTCGGAGCGGGTGGAGGCGGCGCAGGCGATGTGGCCGGGGAAGGCCTCGACGTCGGGGACGAGCTGGGTCTGGCCGGTGCGGGCGGCGGCGCCGCAGACGCCGCGCGCGAAGGGGATGGTCAGGCAGCCGTGACCGCCCTGGTAGGGGCCGATCTTCAACAGGTCCGGCGCCACGACGCGGTAGAAGCCGGTCCAGTCGAAGCGGGGGTCGGCGTGGTGGATCTCGCAGGCGAGCGTCGCCATGAGGGCGACCGGGTCGGTCTCGCCCTCGGCGAGGGCGCGGATGCGGGCGGCGAGGGCGGGGTAGTCGGTGGGCATCGGGGTCTCCGGGCCTGGTGCCCTGAGCTTGTGGCCCGGGGGGACGCGGCGATCAAGGGCCGAGGGTGGCGAGGAGGTCGGTGAAGGGCGCCGGGTAGAGGCCGGCGGCCAGCATCAGCGCGCAGGCGGTGACGAGGACGGCCGTTTCCGCCAGCGGCAGGTTGGGGACCGCGGCGGCGGGGGCCTCCTGCACCGGGTAGTGGGGCGTCTCGGTGCCCGGGGGCAGCCGGCGCCAGATCATCACCACAAAGCGCAGGTAGTAGTAGAAGCCCAACGCCGAGCCGAGGATGGCCGCGCCCACCGAGATCCAGTCGGCGGCGGCGAGGATCGCCACGAAGAGATAGATCTTGGCCACGAAGCCCGCGACGGCCGGCAGGCCGGCCAGCGAGATGAGGCCCAGCGTCAGGGCGGTGCCGGAGAGGGGGCGGGCCCAGCCGAGGCCGCGGAGGTCCTGGATCTGGGGGTCGGGGCCGAGGCGGGCGGC
>SKMM01000230.1 GCA_007121055.1 Paracoccaceae bacterium
GCGCGGTTCTGCCCGCCCGGTGTGGGGGTCGGCAGCGCGGCCGAGTTCGGCGGCATTTCCAGCGGCCGGGTCGGCACCAGCGCAAAGGGGTCGGGGCCGTCGGTCATGCCGCTGAGGTCCATCAGCCGCGGCTCGTCCGGCCGGCCGCAGGCCGCCAGCGTCCCGATAAGCACCAATGCCGCCATTGCGAGCGCAGGGCGTGTGCGCATGCCGGCCCCTCCTGTCCTGCCTGTACCTTGCGCCCGCAGCCTTAGCGCATCGGACCAGGGTCGTCACGGGGGCAGTTTGCCCCGCGCTCAGCTTGGGCGGCCGTCCCCCTCCCCGCCCGAGAACAGCACGATGCCGATGGCGCCGGCGAAGATGGCCACGTCGGCGATGTTGAAGGCGAACGGGTTGTTCAGGCCGCAGCAGGACATGTTGATGAAATCAGCCACCGCGCCATAGGCGAGCCGGTCGATCACATTGCCGAGCGCGCCGCCCACCAGCAGCCCGGCCGACACCTGCAGTAGCGCCCGCGGGGCCTGCCGGGAGACCCAGATCCACACCCCGCCGGCGATGGCGAGGGCAAGCAGGATCAGCGCCCAGCGGGTGACCTCGCCGTCACCGGCGAAGAGGCCGAAGTTGACGCCAGTGTTCCAGGCCATGCGCAGGTTGAAGAAGGGCGGCACCACGTCGATGGCGAGCCGGCGCGGCAGGTCGAGCACATGGATGACCCAGGCCTTGCTGGCCTGGTCGAGCGCGAGGGTGACCCCGGCGGCAAGGGCGGCTGCGCGCATGGCCGCCCTCAGTGCCGGAAATGGCGCCGGCCGGTGAAGAGCATGGCAAGCCCGGCCGCGTCGGCGGCGTCGATCACCGCCTGGTCGCGCAAGCTGCCGCCGGGCTGGATCACCGCCGTGGCTCCGGCCTCGGCCGCGGTGATGAGCCCGTCGGGGAAGGGGAAGAACGCGTCGGAGGCCACCACCGCGCCCTTGGCGGGGCTTTCGTCGAGGCCCAGCGCCTCGGCCATGTCGGCGGCCTTGCGCGCGGCGATGCGGGTGCTGTCGACGCGGCTCATCTGGCCTGCGCCGATGCCCACGGTGGCGCCGCCGCGGGCATAGACGATGGCGTTGGACTTGACGTGCTTGGCCACGGTCCAGGCGAAGATCAGGTCGGCGCGTTCGGCGGGCGTGGGGGCGCGTCTGGTGACGACCCGGAGCGCGGAGTCGTCCAGCAGGTCGGCGTCGCGGTCCTGGACCAAGAGGCCACCCGAGACCTGGCGCAGGCTGAGGCCCGGGGCGGCGGGGTCGGCGAGGCCGTCGGTGAGCAGAAGCCGCAGGTTGGGCTTGGCCTCGAAATGCCGCAGCGCGTCGGCGTCGGCGCCGGGGGCGATGACGACCTCGGTGAAGATCTCGCAGATCGCCTCGGCCGCGGGGCCGTCGAGGGGCTGGTTCACGGCCACGATGCCGCCATAGGCCGAGGTGCGGTCGCAGTCGAAGGCGCGCTCGTAAGCCTCGCGCAGCGTGTCGCCGGTGGCCACGCCGCAGGGGTTGGCGTGCTTGACGATGACGCAGGCCGCGCCCCCGGCATGGCCCGCGCGGTGGGCGAATTCCGAGACGAGTTCGAAGGCCGCGTCGGTGTCGTTGATGTTGTTGTAGCTGAGCTCCTTGCCCTGGACCTGGCGGGCGGTGGCCACGCCGGGGCGGTCGCTGCCGTCGGTGTAGAAGGCCGCGCGCTGGTGGGGGTTCTCGCCATAGCGCAGGGGCTGCGCCAGCCGGCCGGCGAAGGCACGGGTCGGCGGCGCGGGCTGATCCAGCGCGTCGGCGAGCCAACCGGAGACGGCGGCGTCATAGGCCGCGGTACGCCCGAACGCCGCGAGCGCCATCGCCCGGCGGAAGGCGGAGGTGGTGGCGCCGCCCTGTTCCTCGATCTCCTCGAGGAAGGCGGGGTAGTCGGCGGGGTCGGTCAGCACCGTGACATCGGCGTGGTTCTTGGCCGCGGCGCGGATCATGGCGGGGCCGCCGATGTCGATCATCTCGACGCAATCCTCGAAGCCCGCGCCGCGGGCCACGGTGGCCTCGAACGGGTAGAGGTTGACGACGAGGAGATCGATCTGGGGGATGCCGTGGTCGGCCAGCGCCTGCATGTGGGCGGGGTCGGCGCGACGTGCGAGCAGGCCGCCATGGATGCGCGGGTGCAGCGTCTTGACCCGGCCGTCGAGCATCTCGGGCGAGCCCGTGACCTCGGCCACCTCGCGCACCGTCAGCCCGGCCTTGCGCAGCTGCGCCGCGGTGCCGCCGGTGGAGAGCACCTCCACCGCCCGCGCGGCAAGGGCTGTGGCCAGGGCGTCGAGGCCGGTCTTGTCGGAGACCGAGATCAGGGCGCGGCGGATCGGGGTGGGGTGGAGGATCATGCGGGGTCCTTTCGGCCGGATCGTGGACGGCGGGGCCTCGGGGCCTGGGCCGGGGGGCCGGGCCGATGGCGGGCGGGGTCCATCCCGGGCACATGAGGGCAAATTGTCCCGGGCGCAAGCCGTTGGGGACCTGCGCGCCGCGCGGACGGCCCGGGGGTGGTTTCAGCGGCGCGGGTCAGTCGGGCACGGGCGGGGGGTCCTAGGCGGCGTCGCGGACGCCCACGGGGGTGTCCTCGGCCTTGGCGAGGGACCAGGCGATCTGGGCACCGGGGGCCCGGGCGCGTCCCGGCAGGGCGACGGTGATGGTGGGGCGGGGCGCGGGGTGGTCGGGGTCGAAATGCACCGACGGTTCCAGCACCGGCAGGGCGCCCTCGGCGCGCAGCACCCAGGTCTCGCCCGAGCGCAGGGCGAGGCGGACGCAGGCGCCCTCCTCGGCGATGGCGGGGTTGACATCGGGGTGCAGCGGGAAGCGGACGGCGAAACCCACGCCCGCGGGCCCGGCCACGACCTCGAAGCGGCGGCGCTGGTTGGGGGTGGTGGGCATCAGCGCGTCCTCGCCCCACAGGATGCGCCCGTCGGCGGAAAGGGCGAGCCTGCGGACATGCACGAGCCCGTGGCTGGGGGCCCAGCCGCTGTGGCCGAGCACGAGGGCGGCGGCGGAGCCCTCGCCCTCGCGCAAGAGCGTGACCTGGTCGGGGGCGGCGGTGAAGCCGGCCTCTGGGGCGGCTCCGGCGCGCCGGGCCGGGCC
>SKMM01000164.1 GCA_007121055.1 Paracoccaceae bacterium
AAGACCGCGCCGCTGCCCGGCGCGAGCGCATGCGCCACCAACCCGACGACGATGCCCGCCGCGAGCGCGCGCTGGCGCGCCGCCGCGAACGCCAGGCCGAGGAGCGCCGATGACCGACCGAAGTTTCGTCTCCGGCTCCATCGCCGAACTGCTGGCGGCCGTCGCCGCCGGCGTGCGCGACGCGCAAGAGGCGCTGGGCTCCGTGCCACCGCTCGATGCCGCCGGCCGCCCGGTGCCGACCTACCAGCTGCCCTACGTCGATTTCGAATTCCGCGTGAACCTCGAGACTCGCACGACCACCGGCGGCATGCCGGTCCTGTACGCGACGCCCGCAAGTGCCGAGACTTCGTCGATCTCCTCGGTCGTGTCCGGCCGGCTCGTGGCGATCCCGCCGGGCGAGGGGCGACCGCTTCCGGTTCTCGAACTCACCGCCGAGCGGCTGAGCGCCCGCCGCCACCGTCTGCGGGTCATCGCGGCCAACAGCGCGGGAGAACTGCTGACCGGCGCGCCGGTGGAACTGAACTTCGACCTCGCCGCCTCGCAGCGGCTGTCGCAGGCGGCGGGGACCAGCCTTGCGGGTCTGCGCAGTTCCGGCTTCGAGGCGGCCGTGCTGACCACCGACGCCGAGGGGCAGGCAGAGACCGTGATGACCATTGACAGCGGCCTGCCCGCGGCGGCCATCGTGATGGTGACGGCGGAACTGGGTCTTGCCTCCACAAGTCTGACGGTCACGGCGGGGGCGGGCTGATGCAGCAGATCTCCGCCACCGCCCGCATCCTCGGGGCCGACGGCAACCCTGTCCCGGGGCTGTCGCTGGTGCTGGAGGTCTTTTCGCTTGCCGATGGTTGGGCCCAGCTCGCCGCCGGAGAGACCGGCCGCGACGGGATCGTGAACTTCTCGGGCCGGCCGGAGGCCCCGGCGCAGGGGGGTACACCCGTCCACGCCCCAGCCCTGCGCGTTGTCGAGAAGAGCGGCGACACCGCACCGCGCGTGCTGGCCACCGGCGGGGTGGTCACCTATGGCGGTCCGCGCCTTCGCATCCTGACGGTCGATTTCGGCGAGGTGGAGCGGCTCGATACAACCCGCTTTGCGCTGCGCTCGACGCAAGGGCAGCCCCAGGACCGGGTGCATGTGGTCAGCGGCCTGCCGCGGCGGGTGGACCTCTCGATGGCGACGCTGACGCGCGCCGTCACCGACCGTGGGGTCCTCGCCACCGGGACGGTTGCCGATCTTGGCGGGGTCACCTCCACCGCCACACCCACGGCGACGCCCCTCGCCTCGGTCTCGGCCGACCGGTTCAACGCCGAGCTTCTGACCTTCACCGCCCGCGAAACCACGTTGCGCAACGAACTGTCCGCGCGCGACCTCCTGCTGGCCGAGAACCAGAAGCGCCTCGCGGAGCTGGAAGACAGCGCCACCAAGGCCGCCGCCCGCGCCGAGGCCGCCGAGAAGGAAAAGGCCGAAGCCGCCGCCGAAGCCGCCGCCCTGCGCGCGGCCGCAAGCCGTGAGGCGCCGCTGCAGACCATTGCGCTGTCGATCGGCAAGGAGGCCGCCGCCGCCAACACTGCCATGGAGGCCGAGGCGGCGGGCTTCCGCATCGCCAAGATGCAGGTGTCCCTGAAGGGCTCGGTCACGCCCGATGGGGACCGCATCGCGCTGGCCACGGCCGCGGACGCGTTGAAGGGACCGGCCGCCGTGGAGGGGCTGCAGGGCGTCGTCTTTGACTTCGTGCCGGACCGCAAGCCGGCTCCGACGCCCGCCGGTACGCCCGTGCCCGACGTGCTGGGCCTGACCGAAAGTGCCGCGCGCCGGGCGCTGGCGGCGGCGGGGCTGGCACTGTCGGTGGCGACGCGCCCGGGCGGTGCGACCGGCCGGTTTTCCGTCGGACAGGCGGTGCAGCAGGCCCCGGCGCCGGGCCAGCAGTTGCCGCCGGGGGAGACCGTGATCGTGGTGTTCGCCGCGCCCTGATGGGGCACGGCATCGGGGCCGGGGCGCAAGCCGCAGGGGCCCGCGCGCAGACAGGGAGAGGACCGCATGGCACGCAGTATCCGGGATCTTGCGCGGGACGTCGTTGCCTCGCCACTGGGCGATGTGATCGCGTCGGTGGGGCAGGGGGTCGCGGCGGCGCAGCAGGCGCTCGACGACGCCTCGCTGGCCAAGACGCTGGAAATCTATGCCGAGGGCGACGACGCGGCCCTGCGGCTTCTGCGCGAGATCGGCTATCGCCCGACCTTCTATGCCCTGCCCGAGACCACCGGCGAGGTGCGCATCGCCCTCACCCTCGGCTCGCAGGTGGAGGGCACGCCGGTCGCCCGCACGGCCACGCCCGCCCCGGCGCCGTCCTCGGCGGTGGCGGTGCAACTGTCGCGGGCCGGCCGCACCGTGGGCGTGGCCCCGCGCATCTATGCCACGCCGGTCGACGCGGGCTATGCCGGCCGCTATGGCTTCAAGGCCGACATCAGCGCCAAGCTGACCTTCCGGATCGTCCCGGTGCCTGCGCCCAACGGCGCCGACGAACTGCGGCTCGTGCCGGATCTGGTCGGCCGGACGGTGGCGCAGGCGCGGGACCTGCTCGCGCCACTGGCGCTGGAGCCGCGGTTCGAGGATGGCACCGGCGCGGCCATCGAGGTGCCGGCCGACGGGGCGAATGTGACCGCCCAGAGTCCCGAGCCGGGCAGCATCCTGCGCCTCGGCGACGCTGTCTCCCTGCGTCTCGCGGCGGAGGAGGACTGAGCGCTCGGCGCCGTGGCGCCCCGGCAGACGCCCGGCACCGACGAGGACCCGCAGGACCCTCAAGGGCGCAGGGGTGGCTCCGTCCAGAGCCCGGCCTGCAGCGAGGGTACGGTCCAGGCGCAGGCTTAGCATTCGAGCATCTCGGCAGTAACCGGCGCCGCCGCCCCGCGGTTCAGGGCGGCCCCACATGGCGCGAAAGTCTTCCTGGTGCCAGCTGGGGTCCCTGAGCCCTGAAGTTTGCCGCAAGCACAGGCGCGGAGTCCTGCCGCGCAAAAGGCCAGTGTGCCATCACCGATAGCATCCCAGCCGGGCGGGCGGGCCGACTATGGGGGCTGTTCCATGGACTGGCCGAGGCGGCGGTGCGGACGGCGAGGCCCCACGTTGCGGTTGCCTCGCGCGCTCCGTCGGTCAGCGGGCCGGCACCGTCCTCGCGGCCGCGCTGGCCGCACCTCCTGCGATCGGGTCGGCAACCGCCACCTTGGCCTTCCTCGCACCCGGTCGGTGCCGGCCGCTGTGTGACAGCGCTCGCGTTCGCAGTGTCGCACTCCGGGACCGGCTGTGCCGGAGAGTTGCGGTGAACACGGCTCCGGCCCGATCGCGCCGGTGCGTGGCGCGTTCAAGGAGACGCGGCGCTTGCGCCACAGGGGCGGCGGCCTTGCCGGGCGCAGCTTGCCAAGCCACGGCGTCCGGGGCAGATCTTGGGCCTGCGTCACCAACCGCCCCAGCATCGAGGTGCCCCATGCGTCGTCTGCTCGTCCCCCTGCTCCTGTCGAGCCTGGCTCTGGCCGGCTGCGCCAGCACCGTCGGCAGCCGGGCGGTGGTGCACGGCGCGGGCAACGAGCTTCTGAAGCTGCGCGCGGGTCCGGGGCTGGGATACCGCATCATCCTCGGGCTGCCCGACGGCACCGTCGTGCACCGCCGCGGCTGTGTCACCGAGGTCGGCCAGCGCTGGTGCCGGGTCTCGCTGGAGGCCGCGCCAGGGGTGACCGGCTTCGTCTCCGACGACTACCTCAGGCTGCCCTGACCCCTGCTGCGTCGGCGGGCGGCATCGCCCCGACCGGGCATTTGCCCCGACCCGAGAGTCACCCGGTCCGGTGTCGCGGCGTTTCCGGTGCCAGGGCCCCCGCTGGCCTGAGTCGCCCCCGCGTCCTGCCGTCCCGCAGGTCTCAACGTGACCGTGGCAGGTGGCCCGCCACGACTTCGGCGAAGGGTGTCGGAACAAAATCCGGCACCAGGGCCGAAAAGGCTGCGCCCTCCAGACTGTGCGGGTGGTCGTAGAGATAGCGCATCTCGTCCAGCTCGCGCGCGAGTTCCCACACCGGCGCGGCCAGCCGCATGGCCCACCATGCAAACGGCCGGATCGCGGGCCTTTGCCCGGTTTGCTGCGCAATCTCGGCCTGCAGGTCGATGATGCTGAAGGTGTGGCCGGGGAAGGAAATGTCCGCGAAAACGGGAAGGTCATCGCGTTCGGCCAGCGCCACCGCCGCACGGGCGAGGTCCGGCAGATAGGCGTGGGCGCGCGGGACATCGGCGCGGCCCAGCGCCACGATCCGGCCCTTCTGCAGGTTTTTCAGCACCACCCGCCCCAACAGCAGCCCGGGCTTGCGGCCATCCACGAAGTCTCCCGCCCGCAGGATCGTCACCGGCAGCCCCGAATTCCGCCACGACGCCTCCATCTCGGCGCGCACCTGCCCCTTTCGGCTGCAGGGGCGGTGTGGAGTGGCGGCGGACCAGGGCGCGGGCTGGGTGCCGAACACATAGACATTGCCGGGGATCAGCACGCGCGCACCGCTCGCACGCGCCGCGGCCATTGCGATCTCGGTGATGCGGGGGATCTGCCGGGTCCAGTCGTGATAGTCGGGCGGGTTCATGGCATTGACGACCAGATCGGCGCCCTGGGCCGCTGCCGCGGGGTCCTCGCCCCGCCGGAACCGCCGCACGTGCCATCCCGCGGCGGCAAAGGCCTCGACGAAGGCACCGCCCGAATGACCGGATGCGCCGAGGACCAGGACGGTGCGGGACATGCGCCCTCCCCATGTTACGTCGCCTTCTTGCCACGAATCATTGCGGCGGGACCAGCCATCCGACGCCGGGGGACAGCCGCGATCATGCCCGGCTCCGCGCTCCAACTGCGGTGAGCGGGCGTGATTCGCCGTGATCGCCCCCAGACCAGGGGTTGGGTCTGTGCTCATCGCGCAACAGCTGGCCGATACGGCGACTTTTCCCGGGACTGCATGGGACTGGACGGGCGGCGCCGGTCTGGATGTCTTTTGGTCTATATATGGTTCTCTGGTGCCAATATTTGTCTACAGGTGGTGTTGTCTCTGTCGCCCCGTCGACCGAGGGCCATGCGGCAGCCTCCCTGCGCGCACACTGGTGGCGTAAAGTGGGGTAAATTCCAGTTGCCACCCATGAATTCCCATGGCACCAATATCCCACGAGAGGCGGACATGAGGGGCACCAAGACCCCACCCGGCAGAAAGCCAGGTTTCATACAGGCAACCGCACACTCGGCGAACGAGAGATCCGGCGCGCGGGCGAGCAGCACTCCCCCAGGTGGCGCGCGACGCCGGACGGGCCCGAACGGGGCGAAGGCGGCGGACCGGGCAGTGGCAGCAACCCGGTCCGCCGCTGTCGTTCCGGGGGTCGGCGGCCGGCGGGCCGTGAGAGCGAGGGCAGCAGGCGGTGGCGCGCAGGTTCCGAGGCCAGTTCCACCAGAAGGTCGATGCCAAGGGCCGGGTGTCGATCCCGGCGCAGTTCCGCCGCGTGGTGGAGGCCTGCGACCCCGACTGGACCGATGGCCTCCGCCCCAGCCTGGTGCTTCATTTCGGCCCCCGCACCCAGGGTTTCCTCACCGGCTACACGATCGAGGCGATGGACGACATCGACCGGCGCATCGATGCGCTGCCGCGCGGTTCCTCCCAGCGCAAGCTTCTGGAGCACACGGTCCACAGCCAGTCCCAGCCCACCCAGCTTGACGACGACGGCCGGATCGTGCTGCCCCAGCGCCTGCGCGAGCGACTGGAGCTGGACGGCGAGGCGTTGTTCGTCGGCGTCGGCGACAGTTTCCGAATCTGGAAGCCCGAAGCCTTCGAGGCCGAAGAGGCCCGGGTGGAGGCCTGGCTCGAGGCGCAGGGCGACGAGTTCGACCCCTTCGCGCTGCTGCCCGACCTGCCCGCGGGCGGGGACGGATGAGCGCTGCTGCCGCGACGCGCTTTGGTGGGCCCGCCGAGGGGGGCGCGCCCCATGTGCCGGTGCTGCTCGGCGCGATCCTCGCGCGCGTGACGCCGGTGTCGGGCGTCTGGGTGGACGGCACCTTCGGCGCGGGCGGCTATGCGAAGGGCCTGCTGGAGGCCGGTGCCGAGCGCGTCATCGGCATCGACCGCGACCCCACGGCGCTGGCCGCCGCCGGCTGGGCCGCCGCCTGGGGCGACCGTCTGCGCCTCGTGCCGGGCAATTTTGCCGAGCTCGATCGGCTTGCGGGCGCCCCCGTGGATGGCGTGGTGCTGGACCTCGGGGTGTCGTCCATGCAGCTCGACCAGCCCGAGCGGGGGTTTTCCTTCCTGCGAGACGGGCCGCTGGACATGCGCATGTCCACCGCAGGCCCCAGCGCCGCCGATCTGGTCAACACCGCCCCCGAGGCAGACCTCGCTGACATCCTGCATCAGTATGGCGAGGAGCGCGCCGCCCGCCGCATCGCCCGCGCGATCACGCGCGCCCGCGGTGAGGCGCCCATCGCCACCACCGGCCGGCTGGCCGAGATCGTGGCTGGCTGCCTGCCGCGCCCCAAGCCCGGGCAGGCCCACCCCGCCACCCGCAGCTTCCAGGCCCTGCGCATCGCCGTGAACGACGAACTTGGCGCGCTCGTGGCGGGGCTCGAGGCCGCCGAGCGCGCCCTGCGCCCGGGCGGGCGGCTCGCGGTGGTCAGTTTCCATTCGCTGGAGGACCGTGTGGTCAAACGCTTCCTTGCGCTGCGCGCGGGGCAGGGGCCCGGGACCAGCCGGCACGCCCCGCAGGCTGCGCCCTTCACGCCTCGGTTCAGCCTCGACACCAAGGGCGGCGTTGCCCCCGACGCGGCGGAGATCGACGCCAACCCCCGCGCGCGGTCGGCACGTCTCAGGCTCGCCACCCGCACCGAGGCGCCGGCGGGGGCGGTGGACCGCGGCGCCCTGGGGCTGCCGCCGCTGGCACGGGCGGCCGGCTGATGCGCGGGTTTCTCTACATCCTGACCGTGCTGGCGGTGATCGGGCTGGCCTCCTGGGCCTACCGGGAGACCCACCGCACCCAGGCCGCCATGTCCGAGATGCGCCAGCTCCAGCGCGAAATCGGAAGCCTGCGGGAGGCGGTGGCGGTGCAGCGCGCCGAATGGGCCTGGCTGAACCGCCCCGACCGGCTGCGCGTGCTGGCCGAGGCGAATTTCGACCGGCTGCAGCTGATGCCCATGCGCCCCACCCAGTTCGGCGAGATCGACCAGATTGCCTTCCCGCCGCCGCCCCCCTCGCTGATGCTGCTGCCCGAGGACTGGCTGGTGGACGGGATGCGCCCACCCACCATCGGACCGCTGGGCGCCTATGAGGAGGAGCCGCTGTGACCCCCACACCGCCCCCCGTCCCGCAGGAGGTCCGCCCATGACCCGCACCCCGCTGCGCCCGCTCGCCCGCATCCTGCTCAGCCGCGACCGCGGCGAGAATCCCGACGCCATCGAGCGCGAGAACCTGCGCCTGCGCGCCGAGGCCGAGCGCGCCCGGGCCCATGCCTCGGCCGAGGGGCGGCTGCTGGTGCTGGCGGTGGCGCTGCTCCTCGCCTTCGTGGTGGTGGGGGTGCGGATGGGCGTGGAGGCCGCCTCGGACCCGCGCGAGCCCAACCTCGCGCTGCGCTCGGGCGATGCGATCCTAGCGAACCGGGCCGACATCGTGGACCGGCAGGGGCGGGTGCTGGCCACGAACCTCGCGACCCACGCGCTCTATGCCCAGCCGCACCAGATGATCGACCCCGCCCGCGCGGCCCGGGAACTGGCGCGCATCTTCCCCGACGAGGATGCAGAGCGGCTGGAGGCGCGCTTCACCCGCGAGGGCGCGCGCTTCGTCTGGGTGCGCCGGCGCCTCTCGCCCGAACAGATGCAGGCGGTCCACGACATCGGCGAGCCCGGGCTGCTGTTCGGCCCGCGCGAGATGCGCCTCTACCCCAACGGCCGCATGGCCGCCCATGTGCTGGGCGGCGCCAGTTTCGGCCGCGAGGACGTGCGCGCGGCCGAGGTGATCGGGGTGGCCGGGGTCGAGCGCATCTTCGACACCGAACTGCGCGACCCCGCGGGCGGTGGCGCGCCGCTGCGGCTCTCGCTGGACCTGACGGTGCAGGCTACGGTGACCGAGGTGCTGGAGCGCGGCGTCAACATGCTCAGCGCCAAGGGCGGCGCGGCGATCCTGATGGAGGCGCGCACGGGCCAGATCCTCGCGCTGGTCTCGCTGCCCGATTTCGACCCCAACGACCGCCCCAACCCGCTGGTCGAGGGCGACCCGGCCGACAGCCCGCTGTTCAACCGCGCCGCTCAGGGGGTCTATGAACTGGGCTCGGTCTTCAAGGCCTTCCCCGTTGTGCAGGCTATCGACCGCGGCCTCGTGCGGCCCGACAGCATCATCGACACCCGCGGGCCGCTGCGCTGGGGCCGGTTCCGCATCACCGATTTCCGTTCCCGCGGGCCGCAGCAGACCGTGTCGGACATCTTCGTGCATTCCTCAAACATCGGCACTGCGCGCATTGCGCAAAAAATGGGTGTCGAGGCGCAGCGCGAGTTCCTGGGCAAGCTCGGCCTGCTGGAGCCCTCGCCGGTGGAACTGACCGAGGCACCCACGGCGCGCCCGCTGGTGCCGCGCAACTGGTCCGAGCTGTCGATGCTGACCATCAGCTACGGTCACGGCCTCAGCGTCAGCCCGATGCACCTCGCGGCCGCCTATGCGCCGCTGGTGAACGGCGGGATGACGGTAACGCCCTCGCTGGTGCAGCGGCCCCGCATCCCGCCGGGCGAGCAGGTGATTTCGCCCGCGACCTCGGCCGCCTTCAACGAGATGATGCGCGAAACGGTGGTGCGCGGCACCGCCACCATGGCCAATGTCGAGGGCTACCGTGTCGGCGGCAAGACCGGCACCGCCGACAAGCCGCGCCGCTCGGGCCCGGGCTATTACGAGGGCAAGGTGATCGCCAATTTCGTCGCCGCCTGGCCGATGCCGGACCCGGAATTCCTGCTGGTGGTGGCGCTGGACGAGCCGGTGGAGACCTCCGGCCGCGAGCCGCGCCGCACCGCGGGCTGGACCGCCGTGCCGGTGGCGGGCGAGATCATCCGCCGGGTCTCGCCGCTCCTGGGCCTGCGGCCGGAGATTGCGGCCCTCCCTGCCGATGGGCTAAGCCCCGTGCGGCAGTGACCGGTGGGGCGGGGATAGGGGCGGTGACAGGGCAGGAGAAATCGCTGGCCGATCTGGGGCTGGCGGCGCGGGGCGGGGCAGAGGCGAGAATCACCGGGCTTGCGCTCGACAGCAGGGCGGTGCGCCCCGGCGCACTGTTTGCCGCCCTGCCGGGCACGCGGGTGCATGGCGCGGAGTTCATCCCCTACGCGCTGCGCATGGGGGCGGGTGCCGTGCTGACGGATGCCGCCGGCGCAGGCCTCGCGGCCGAGGCGCTGGCGGCGCGCCCGGTGCCGCTGGTGGTGGCCGAGGACCCGCGCCAGGCGCTGGCCTTCGCTGCGGCGCTGTGGTTCGAGGCCCAGCCCGAGACGATGGTCGCGGTGACGGGGACCAATGGCAAGACCTCGGTCGCCAGCTTCATCCGTCAGATATGGGCCGCCCTGGGCCGGCAGTCTGTCAGCATCGGCACCACGGGGGTGGAGGGGGCGTTTTCGGCGCCCCTGCCGCACACCACCCCCGACACGCTGACCCTGCACCGCCTGCTGGCCGAGATGGCGGCCGAAGGCGTGACCCATGCCGCCATGGAGGCCTCCAGCCATGGCCTCGACCAGCGGCGCATGGACGCCGTGCGGCTGGCGGCTGCGGGGTTCACGAACCTCAGCCAGGACCACCTCGACTACCACGAGACGATGGACGAGTATTTCGCCGCCAAGGCGGGCCTCTTCGCCCGCCTCCTGCCCGAGGAGGGTACGGCGGTGATCAATCTCGACGACCCCCGCGGCGCCGAGATGACGGCCATCACCCGCGCCCGGGGCCAGCGGCTGATCGGCGTCGGCCGCGGCGAAGGCGCCGCCCTGCGCCTGCTGGCCCAGCGCGCCGAGCCAGACGGCCAGATCCTCCGCTTTGCCTGGGACGGCAAGCCGCACCAGGTACGTCTTGGCTTGATCGGCGCCTTCCAGGCCGAGAACGTGCTGATGGCAGCAGCCCTCGCCATCGCGGCCGGCGAGGCGCCCGAACAGGTGCTCGCGGCCCTGCCGAAGCTGCAGACAGTCCATGGTCGCATGAGCCATGTCGCCACCCGCGCCAATGGCGCCCCCGTGTTCGTCGACTACGCCCACACCCCCGACGCGGTGGCCACCGCCCTTGCGGCCCTGCGCCCCCATGTCATGGGCCGGCTGATCTGCGTCCTCGGCGCGGGCGGCGACCGCGACCGTACCAAGCGGCCCCTCATGGGCCACGCTGCCGCCGCACACGCCGACGGGGTCTATGTCACCGACGACAACCCCCGTTCCGAGGATCCCGCCGCCATCCGCGCCGAGATCCTCGCGGCCTGCCCGGAGGCCCGGGAGGTCGGCGACCGGGCTGAGGCGATCCTGCGCGCGGTGGATGCGCTGGGGCCCGGCGACGCGCTCCTCATCCTCGGCAAGGGTCATGAGACGGGCCAGATCGTGGGCGACACCGTCTATCCCTTCGACGACGCCGAACAGGCCAGCATCGCGGTCGCCGCCCTCGACGGGCCCGACCGATGAGCCGTGGATCGGCCGCGCAGCGCATGACCGGGGAGGGCAGGCCATGAGCCTCTGGACAGCCGCCGAGGCCGCCGTGGCCACCGAGGGACGCGCACAGGGCGAATGGACCGCCACCGGCGTCTCCATCGACACCCGAACGCTCCGGCCCGGGGATCTGTTCGTGGCCCTGACCGCGGCGCGGGACGGGCACGAATTCGCGGCGCAGGCGCTCGCCGCCGGTGCGGCGGCCGCGATCGTGTCGCGGCTGCCCGAGGGCGTGGCGCAGGACGCGCCGCTTCTGCTGGTCGATGACGTCTTCGCGGCGCTGCAGGCGTTGGGCCGTGCCGGGCGCGCACGGATGCAGGGCCGGGTGATCGCGGTCACCGGCTCGGTCGGCAAGACCTCCACCAAGGAGATGCTGCGCGCGATGCTGGCGCGTCAGGGCGCGGTGCATGTCGCCGAGGCGAGCCTCAACAACTACTGGGGCGTGCCGCTGACGCTGGCGCGGATGCCCGCGGCGACCGATTACGCCGTGGTCGAGATCGGCATGAACGCGCCGGGCGAGATCGCCCCGCTCGCACGCCTCGCGCGGCCCCATGTCGCGCTCATCACCACCATCGCGCCCGCGCATCTGGAGCGGCTGGGGTCGATGGAGGGCATCGCCGAGGAGAAGGCCGCAATCTTTGCCGGGCTCGAGCCTGGCGGCGTGGCGGTCTGGCCCGAGGGCCTGCCCACCTCGCCCATCCTGCGCGCCCGCGCCGAGGCCCGCGCGGCCGAGGTGGCCGGCGAAAGCCGTCCCTTCGGCCCCGGCACCGACCACAGCCTGGCCGAGATCCGCAGCACGCCCGACGCCACCGTTGCCGAAGCCCTGGCGGGCGGCACGCCAGTGCTGCTGAAGCTGCCCGGCGCGGGGCGACACTTCGCGATGAACGCGCTGGGCGCGCTGGTGGCGGCGACAGCCGCGGGCGCGGATCTGGC
>SKMM01000317.1 GCA_007121055.1 Paracoccaceae bacterium
CGCGAGCCCGCGGCGCAGGAGGTCGAATTTCTCGGACCCCCGCGGGTCGAGGTCCAGCAGGAGGGCCGTGTCGCGGGGCGGGCCGAGGGCGAAGACCTGGGCGCCGTCGACATGGGGGAGCGGGCGGGGTGGCTTTGCAGGGTCCAGGAACGCCACGCCCTGCTGGGCCTGCCCGCGCAGCCAGGCCATCGCGCGCTTGTTGGTGATGCCCGCGACGGCGAGATCCGCCATTGCGGCGGGGCTGGCCTGCGGGTGGGCGGCCTGCGCGTCGGCAAGGGCCGTGCGCAGGGCGCCGGGCTCGGCGCCGGTTTCGGTTTCCAGCAGTTCGGCCAGCCGTTCGGCCTGGGGGGCGAGCGCGGGGTGGGCGTGCATCCGCGCCTCGGCGAGGGCCAGCGTGATGAGCGTGTCGCGGAAGCGCTCGCGCAACTCGTTGGCGGTGGCGTCCTCGGCATCCTCGGTCCAGGCGAGCCAGACCTCGCCGGCGGTCAGGTCCGCGAACAGCCGCCGGCCGTTGGCGACGCGGGCGAAGCCGTTGACGTGGTCCTCGTGCTCGTGGGTGACGATGGCGATGTCGACATGGCCGCCGGTCGCCTCGAGGATGTCGGCGATGGTCTCGGCCATGGGGGCGTCGACCTCGGAGCCGTTCTTGAGCCCGCAGTCGATGAGCACCCGCACGGGGCGCGACCGGCGCCCCTCGCGGCCGGCGAAGGTGAGCAGGAAGCAGTCGCCATGGCCCTGGCGGTACATGCGGACCTTGACGCCGGAGCGGGGCGGAGCGACCGGGGCCATCAGTCCGCCCCCGGCGCGACGTGGCGGTGGAGGGCTGCGAAGGGGGCGGCGGGGGTGTCGCCGGCGGTGTCGAAGGCGTTGAGGGGGTGGCGTGCGCGGCCCTGATGTTCGGCGCGCACGGCCGCGAGGCCCGCGTCGTCATCGATGCGGTGGCGGGTGCGGATCACCCGGCGGATGCGCAGGCTGCGGGTGTCGATCAGCAGCGTGCAGCCGGTGCGGTAGGCGAAGTCGCGGCCCAGCGCGCTGCGCCGGCGCAGGGGGTGGCGGGCGTTCCACAGCGCCAGCGCCGCGGCGGTCCGGCCCTCGTCGGCCAGCGCCTGCACGTCGGGGTCGAGGTGGCCGGCGCGGGTCTGGATCAGCTCGACCACGTATTCGCGTTCGAACTGGCCGCGGTTGCCCAGCCGGCTGGCCACCCGCACCGAATGCACCTGCACCGAGGGCCGGCCGGTCTGGCGCGACCGGGTGATGGTGGCGGGCGCGTCGGGGTCGAGGCACAGGCCGATGGTCTGCAGCGCCTCGGGCGGCTGTTTCATCAGGATCCCCCAGAACAGCATGGCGTAGAAGCGGCGGGCGTGGTGGATGACCTTGCGCGGCGAGATGAATTCGAGTTCGAGCAGGTTCTGCTGCAAAAGCGCCTGGGTCGTCAGCCCGTCGAGCCTGGGGTCGCGCAGGGCGCCGGGGCCGGCGGCGCCGAGGCTGGCGAGCAGGGCGTCCTTTTCGGCCTCGAGCCGGTCGAGCATGCGGCCGCCGCCGGTGTCGCCGCCGTAGGTGGCGTGCAGCTCCTCCAGCAGCCGGTCGGGGCGGGCGAGCAGCTCGCCCAGGCTCTGGCGCAGCATGGCCTCCAGCTCCGTGGGGTCGTCGCCGTGGTCGCGGGCGGCGTCGGCGAAGGAGGGCCAGATCAGGCTGCCCTCGGACAGCACGGGGATGGCGTGGGGCACGATGCCCCAGGCGGCGAAGGCCTCGATGAAGGCCGCGCGGTAGCCATGGGCGTCGTCGGGAAAGAGGTCGTGGTCGGCGGTGATGATCGCGCGCAGGTAGTCGCCGAAATCGACGTTGACGGGGGGGACGTAGTCCATCGCCCGGATGCAGATGTTGAGCATGTGCCGCGCCGAGGTCGCGGCCTCGTCGGCGAGGCGGTTGACGAGGTCGGGGTCGGGCGCGCCCGGCCGCAGCACGCCGCTGCCGCCCGTGGCGATGCGGAACAGGTCTGCCACCCGGATGCGGTAGATGTTGAGGAAGGCGCGGAACACCGCCGCCACCAGGATCGCGCCGCGGGCATGGGGGCCGCGGGCGCGGGTCAGCGCGGTGTTGTCGGGGTCGTGGGGCTGCCATGTGCCGTCGACCTCGGCGCCGAGCGCGTCGCGCAGGGCGCCGCTGCGCCCCAGCCCGCGGCCGAACTCCTGCGCCAGCGCGCCCAGCAGGCTCTGGCGTTCCAGATCGCCGCCGGTGCGGGCGATCTGGTCGCGCAGCACCTCGGGGTGGGAGAAATGCTGGAAGATGGCGACGAGGTCCGAGAACGCCTCGTGCAGCGCCAGCATGTCGGGGTTGGAGGGTTCGATGAAATACGGGTGCAGCCCGTCGAGGATGGCGTGGCACATCTCGTGCACGATGATGTCCTGCGACAGGCAGGTGAACATCACCGTGCCGGGCGGGGCCGAGCGGCTGTCGGGGCCGAGGTCGAAATACCCGAACAGGAGCGCCTTGCGGGCGGGGTCGTAATAGGCGTTGGCCTCGCGCAGGGCGTGGGGATAGAGGCGCAGCCGGGCGACATGGCTGTCGTGGTCCCCGGCGTCACGGGGCCGGTCGGCGGGGTCGACGGGGCGCGGGGACCACAGCACGTAGCGGCCGAGCGCGTGTTCGAAGAGCCCGATGGTCTCCATCGCCACGGCATAGACCATCTGCTGGTGGAAGCGCGGGTCGTCGGCGGCCGGCGTCAGCCCGTCGTTGAACAGCACCGCCGGGTCGTTGAGGTCCAGCGGCGTGTAGAACTGCCCGGTGGAGGGGTCGTAGTCCACCACCTCGAGGTAGTCGCCGCGGGGCCCCAGCCGCGGCCCGGTGGCGGCGATGGGGTCGAGTTCGGCGGGGATCGAGAGGGTGACCTCGCGGATCTGGCGGTTGCCGGGGCGCAGCGCGGTCCAGGGGTCGAAGGCGAAGACCCGCAGGCGTCGGGGGGGATGGTATGCGTCGGGCATGGCGGCCTCGGGCCCTCCTCAGGCGCAGCCTAGCAAAGCCGGCGGGCGATGTCCTGCCTGTCGTACGGGGGCATTGCGGGGGCTGGCCCCGGCGGGCCCGGCGGCCGGGGTGACGATCCGCTGCGCGCTCGCCGCGCCGGGGCGCGGCGTC
>SKMM01000057.1 GCA_007121055.1 Paracoccaceae bacterium
ATGGAAGTTTCATGGAAGATCAGCACCTGAAAGGCGATGTTGATTTGTATGCTGTGGTAGAAGCCATCCTGGATGAACAGGACAAACGTTACTGTAGCAAGAGAAGCGACTTCCGCATCCCCATGCGTGCCGACCATGGACATGTAATTCTGGACGACCTTGACAAAAAGACTAATCCCGGCTATTCTGCTATTGGCCTGCTCAAAGGTATGGCAGAGCTGCGCGGGCTGGCGGACCGCTGCCGTTTCGCGCAGGGCGATTTCCTGACCGATCCCGCCCCCGGCACGCCCCCCGCCGATCTGGTCGTGGCGGTGGAAAGCCACGTCCACGCCCCCGACGCGCCCGCCTTCCTGCGCGCCGCCGGCGCGCGGCTGGCGCCGGGCGGGATGCTGCTGGTCGTCGATGACATGCTCGCCCGTCCGGAGGCCGAGTTGCCCCCCGCCCAGCGCGCGCTGACCGATGCGCTGCGGCGGGGCTGGCATCTGGGCCATCTGCCGACGCCCGCCGACCTTGCCGCCGCCGCCGATGGCCACGGGCTGAGGCTGCTGGAGGATACCGACCTGACCGCGCTGCTGCGGCTGGACCGTCTGCGCGACCGGGTGTTGCGGCTGGCCGGACCGCTGGCCGACCGGCTGGGGCTGGCGCGGGTGCCGTTCTGGGCCAATGCCATCGGCGGCAACGCGCTGACCGAAGCCTATCGCGCGGGTATCATGCGCTACCGGATGCTGGCCTTCCTGCGGGGGACGCGATGAGCGGGCCGGACCGCCGCGCCGTGCTGGCGGGCGGGATCGCGGCGCTGGCGGGGCTGGCCTGGCCCGGCGCGCTGCGGGCCGAGGCTGATCCCTTTGCCGCGATCCTTGATGCTGCCCGCACCGCCGCCACGCGCCCCTATCACGTGCCCGCCTCCCGCCTGCCCGTGCCGCTGGATGGGCTGAACTATGACCGCCACCGCGCGATCCAGCCACGACCCGGCGGGGCGGCGGATCTCGACCTTGGCGGCGGGCTGCGCGCGCTGCTGCTGCCGCCGGGCTGGCTGTTCGACACCAAGGTAGAGGTGATCCCCCCCGGCGCCACCGCGCCGATGCCCTTCGACCCGGCCGGTTTCGACTTTGCCCCGCGCTATTTCCCCGACCCGATCGACGCCGATCCTGCCCGCTGGGCCGATGTCGGCTATTCCGGGCTGCGGGTGCTGGGGCCGCTCAACCACCCCGAGCGGCTGGACGAGGTGCTGGTGCTGCAGGGGGCAAGCTATTTCCGCGCGCTGGCCCGCAACTCGGCCTATGGCCTGTCGGCGCGCGCGCTGGGGCTGGGCACCGGCGGCGCCGCGCCCGAGGAGTTTCCCGCCTTCACCCGCATCGCGCTGGGCCGCCCCGGCGCGGACGGCGCGCTGCCGATGGCGGCACTGGTGGACGGCCCCTCGGCCACGGCGGCCTTCCTGATCACCCTGCGTCCCGGCGCGCCCACGGTGATGGATTGCGCGCTGCACCTGTTCCCGCGCGTGGCGCTGGCCGAGGCGGGGATCGCGCCGCTGACCTCGATGTTCTTCTTCGGTCCGATGGGGCCGCCGGTGGATGACTTCCGCCCCGCCGTGCATGACAGCGACATGCTGTGGATCGAGAACGGCGCGGGCGAGGCGCTGTGGCGACCGCTGGCCAATCCCGCGCATCCGCAGATGTCGGGTTTCGTCGATACCGGCCCGCGCCGCTTCGGGCTGTTGCAGACCCCGCGCGAGCCGCAGGCGTTTTCCGACCCCGAAGCCGCCTATCACCGCCGCCCCTCGGCCTGGGTGGAGCCGCTGGGGGACTGGGGCGCGGGCGCGGTGATGCTGCTGGAACTGCCCACGCGGGACGAATACGCCGACAACATCGCCGCCTTCTGGCGCCCCGCCCGACCGCTGGCGGCGGAGGTGGAGCATCGCTTTGCCTACCGCCTGGTCTGGGCCGATAGCGGGCTGCCGCCGGGCGCGGGCGTGGTGGTCCGGCGCAGCGCGTCCGGCATAGAGCCGACAGCGCGGCGCGGGCGGCTGTATGTCATCGACTGGGCCGGGCTGCCGACCGGGACGACACCGGGGCTGACGGTGCAGGCCGGGGCAGGGGAGGTGACGGGGCAGGCCGCCTTTGCGTTGGCCGAAGCGCCGGGCATCTGGCGCACCAGCTTCGTGTTCGAGCCGCCCGAGGATGCCGAGGCCGTGGAACTGCGCGCCACGCTGGCGGGCGTCGCCGCCCCGGTCTGGCTGCACCGCTGGACCCGCGCCCGCGATGGTGGGCGGTAGGGCGCTGGTGTCGCGGGCCTGACCGGACCTTGTGCCCGGCAGCGCCGCCTTGCCCCCGGCTAGAGCAAGATCGTTTCAGGTTGAACCGCCGTGGCGCGGACAGACCGGGCATCTTGCGCGACCCATTCCCGCACCCCCTTCGGCCCGGTCAACAGCCGCGAAGCGGCCCGGGCCGCGGCTGGCCGCCCGCCCGGCCAGCCGCACCGGCGAGGCTGGGCGCAGCATCCGAGGTCTTCCGGGTCGGCGGGATAAAGTGCCCATCACGGACGTAGCAAGCGGCTGCCCGCGGCCCGCCGCGTCCCTCTGTTGCGCTTCTGTGTGAGACGATCATGCGCTAACCCCCCAGCACGATCAGCATCGCCCGCGCCGCCCCCTCTGCCGCGATGCAATGCGGCCGGTCGGCGGCATAGCGGGCGGTGTCGCCGGGACCCAGCACCGCCTCGGTCGGGCCGGAGGTGACGCGCAGGCGCCCCTCCAGCACCGTCAGATGCTCGCGACATCCCGGCGCATGAGCGGCGCTGTCCAGCCGCCCGCCGTCGCTCGCGAAATCCAGGCCATAGACCTCGTGCCGGCCCACGCTGTCGGGCGGGCTGAGGATGCGGATCCGCACGCCGGTCCCGCGCCCGTCGATGGCCGGCGCATCGGCGGCGCGGATCACGTCGATCTCGGGCGCGGCCTCGCCCCCGATCAGGCCGGCGAAATCCACCTGCAGCGCCTGTGTGAGGTTCCACAGCGTCGCCACCGTGGGGCTGGATTCGCCCCGCTCGATCTGGCTGACCATCGACCGGCTGACGCCCGACAGCCGCGCCACCGCCTCGAGGCTCAGGCCGCGGGCCTG
>SKMM01000260.1 GCA_007121055.1 Paracoccaceae bacterium
CCCGCCATGCCCGCCAGCGCCGCGCCCAGCGCAAAGACGATGGTGTAGAGCACCTTGATGTTGACCCCCAGCGCCGCGATCATCTCGCGGTCGCTCTCGCCCGCGCGGATCTGGATGCCCAGCCGGGTGCGGGAGATCAAGAGCCACAGGGCCACCGCGGTGGCGATGCCGAAGCCGATCAGCGCCAGGCGATAGACCGAATAGTTGATCCCGAGCCCGAGGTGGATCGTGCCCGCAAGGCTCTCGGGCCGCGACAGGAACAGCGGCCGCGCGCCAAAGATCATCTGCACGCCCTCGGACAGGATCAGGATCAGCGCGAAGGTCGCGAGCACCTGGTCCAGATGGTCGCGGTCATAGAGCCTGCGGATCACCACCACCTCGATCAGCGCCCCGGCCGCCGCCGCGGCCGCCATCCCCGCCGCGAGCCCCAGCCAGAAATTCCCCGTCGCCGCGGCCGCCGCGGCACAGATGAACGCCCCGATCATGTAGAGCGAGCCATGCGCGAGGTTGATCAGCCCCATGACGCCGAACACGAGGGTCAACCCCGCGGCCATCAGGTACAGCATCAGCCCGAACTGGATCCCGTTGAGGAGCTGTTCGACGAACAGCGCGAGGCTCATGCCCGCGCCCCCACCGGGGGGCGCGGGCCAAGGCGCTTACATGCGACAGTCATCGCCATGGACGTCCTGGTGTTCCTCGAAGGCGGTGGCGATGATGCGGTTGGTGATCTCGCCGTCCACCTCGACGACCTCGCGGACATAGATCGTCTGGATCGGATGGTGGTTGTCGGCAAAGCGGAACGCGCCGCGGGTCGCCTCGAAATCCGCCGCGCGCAGCGCCTCGCGGAAGGCGTCGCGGTCGGAGACCTCGGCGCGCTCCATGGCCGACAGGATCAGCTTGGCGGTGTCGTAGCCCTGGCTGGCATAGATCGACGGGATCCGGTCGAAGCGCTCGCGGAAGGAGGCGACGAAGGCATTGTTGACCGGGTTGTCCAGATCCGGGCTCCACTGCCCGGTGTTGATCACGCCCAGCGCGGCCGACCCCATGGCCGGCAGGTTGTCCTGATCGAAGGTGAAGCCCGCCGAGATGATCGGGATGTCCACGCCCGAATCGGCCCACTGGCGCATGAACGAGATCCCCATCCCCCCGGGCAGGAAGATGAACAGGCTGTCGGCGCCGCTGTCGCGGATCTCGGCGATCTCCGAGGCGTAATCGGTCTGGCCCACCGCGGACAGGATCTCGCCGGCATACCCGCCTTCGAAAAACCGCCGATAGCCGGCCAGCGCATCGGTCCCCGCGGGATAGTTCGGCGCCAGCAGGAAGGTGTTCTCGTAGCCGAGTTCGTTGGCGTGCTGGCCCGCGGCCTCGTGCAGGGCGTCGTTCTGCCAGGCGGCGTTGAAGTAGTTCTCGTGGCAGCCCGCGCCGGCCAGCGCCGAGGGGCCTGCATTGGGCGAGATGTAGAAGAGGCCCTGCGCCACGGTCGAGGGCACCACCGCCATGGCGAGGTTCGAGAAGATGAGCCCCGTCAGGATGTCCACCCGCTCGGACTGTATCATCCGCTCGGCCACCTGCACCGCCAGTTCCGGCCGCTGGGCGTCATCCTCGATCACCAGCCTCAGCTCCGTGTCCCCCGCCTGCTCCAGCGCCAGCAGGAAGCCGTCGCGCACATCCACGCCCAGCCCCGCGCCGCCCCCCGACAGGGTGGTGATCATCCCGACCCGCACCTCCGCCTGCGCGGCGCCGGCCCACAGGGCCAGCACCGCGGCCCCCACTCCCATTGCGACTCGATGTGACACGTCCCGTCTCCCTGTTGTCGATTGGGCCCAATCTTCTGCCCCCGGCGACCCAGCGCAAGCCCCCCCGGTGCGCGCGGACCCCACCCATGGGGTTTCCGCCCGGGACGCCGCCCAGCCGGCCCGCCGGTCCCTGCGTCGCGCAGGCGCGTCCGAGACGATCCGCCCCGCAACTGCAAGACGATCACGGCCCCCCGCGCGGTGGACCGCCGCGCCGCTGCGACGCGCCGGGAGGGCCGGTGGTCCCGGCACCTTGCGGCAGGTGGCAGAACACGCCCCAGGCCGACCAGATCAGGATGATCCCCAGGCCGACCTTCAACGCCCGGCTCGGCACCAGCCCGAGGGCCAGCGCCCCGAGGATCGCGCCCGCGACCGAGCCCGCGCACAGCGGCAGGATGGTGCCGCGCCAGACCCCGCCGTCGCGCAAAACCGACCCCGGGCCGAAATGGCGCAAAAGGCCCACCGCGATGGTGGGCATCCCCACGAGGATCGACAGCGAGCCCGCCACCTTCACGTCGACACCGAACAGCAGCAGGAAGGCAGGGATGATCAGCTCCCCCCCCGCGACCCCCAGCAGCGACGAGACGAGGCCGATCACCACCCCGCAGGCGGCGGCGACCAGAAGGGTGGGGCCCAGCCCCTCGCCCACCAGCCGCGTGGGTTCGGCCACGAACAGCCCCTGCGCGATCAGGATCAGCCCCAGCGCCACCAGCAGGATCAGGATCAGCCGGCCCAGCAGCCTGTCCGGGGCCCGGCGCAGCCAGCCCGCCCCGATCCAGGCCGCCGACATCGCGCCCGCCAGCATGCCCAGCACCGCCGGCAGATGCGGCACGATCTCGGCCAGCGGGGCGGCGGCCGCACGGAAAGGAAAGGCTGCAGCCAGCACGACGAAGCTCGCCACCAGGTTCACCGCCACCGCCTCGCGCGCCGAAAAGCGCAGCACGCCCACCAGCGCCGGCAGGCGGAACTCCGCGCCGCCGAGCCCGATCAGCCCGCCCGCCGTGCCCACCGCGGCGCCGATCCCGAAGGAGAGCGCTGGCCTGCGCACGCGGGTCATGCCGAGGACCCGCGACCCACGTCCCGAGGCGCGACGGCGACGGATTTCAGGACGGCGTGGCAGGTCTGGCCCGGCGCCAGCCCCAGCGCCGCGACGGCGCGCCGGGTGACGCGGGCGGTCAGCCGTTCGGCGTCGCCCACCGTCAGCACCACCAGCGCCTCGGGCCCCTCGCCGGGGCGGATCTCGGCGATGGTCCCGCGCAGGGTGTTGAGGGCCGACAGGCCCGCCGGCGCCGCGCGCGCCAGGATCACGTCCTGCG
>SKMM01000283.1 GCA_007121055.1 Paracoccaceae bacterium
GATGCGACCTGAACCATCAAGGGCAGCCAGCATGACATCCATCCCCGCTTCCCTGCCGTCCCTCGATCATACGCGGGGAACCGCAGGCGCCGAAGCGCAGATGAAAGGTAAGGCCGCATGACCGCCGCCGCGCCACAGGCGGCCCTGCGCCGCTATTACGAAGCCAGCACCGCGCGCTTCCTCGCGGTGGGAGGCAGCGGTCGCAGCCTGGCCATCCACCGCGGGCTGTGGGAGGCGGGCGTGTGTGACGCAGAAGCCGCCGCCGACCGCGTCAACGCCCGCATCGTCGCCTGCCTTCGGGCCTTGGGCCGGCCCGATCCAGGCCGGGTGCGCGACCTTGGCTGCGGTGTGGGCGGCAGCCTTCTGCACTTCGCCCGCGCTTGGCCCACGGCCGCGCTCGAGGGGATCACGCTCAGCCGCCGCCAGGCCGAGATGGCGCGCGGCTTCGCCGCGGAGCGCGGCCTGAGCGGCCGGGTCAGCATCACCTGCGGCGATTTCCTGCAACCGGGACTGGCGCCGGTGGACCTGGCCGTGGCGGTCGAGAGCCATGTCCATGCGCCTTCGGCCGCGGCGTTCCTTCGGGCGGCCTGGGCCGGGCTGATGCCAGGTGGGGCGCTGGTGGTGGTGGACGACATGCTGGCGCGCCCCGAGGCCGCGCTGGAGCCCGCCGAGGCGCGGCTCCTCGCCACCTTCCGCCGGGGCTGGCATCTGGGGCATGTGCCCGACGCGGCAGGTCTGACAGCCGCGGCCGAGGCAACCGGATTCCGCCGGCTCGTGGACGAGGACCTGACCCCTCACCTGCGCCTCGACCGCTGGCGCGACCGGGCGCTGCACTTGGTTGCTCCGATGGCCGATGCCGCGGGCCTCGGCCGCTGGCCGCTGTTTTCGAACATGATCGGTGGGAATGCCCTGACACGGGCCTATCAGCAGGGCATGATGCGCTACCGACTGATGGTGTTCGAGGCGACATGATCCACCGCCGGTCCCTGTTCCGGGGCGTTGCCGCGCTTGCGCTGGCGGGCGCCCTGCCCCGCGCCGCTGCGGCCATGCCCGACCACGAGGCGCTTGCGGCCGAGGCCGCGCGCCTGGCACAGGCCTCCCACCGGCCCACGGTGCAGCCGCTCGCGGGCCCCTTCGCCGGGCTCGACTATGACAGCCACCGCGCGATCCGGCCGCGGGCTGGCCAGGCGGCGGGGCTGCAGTTGGCCGACTGGCTGCGCGCCGACCTGCTGCCGCCCGGGTTCCTGCTGGACGACCGGGTGGAGATCCATCTCGACGGGACGAAGAAACCCTTCGCGGCCGATCTGTTCGACTTCGACGCCCGCTATTTCGACGACACCACCCTGCCCGAGGAAGACGCCGCGCGGATGGCCTTTGCCGGCCTGCGCCTGCGCAGCCCGCTGAACCGGCCGGACGTCTTCGACGATCTCGTGGTATTCCAGGGCGCGAGCTATTTCCGTGCGCTCGCCCGTGGCGGCGCCTATGGGCTGTCGGCCCGCGGCCTCGCGCTCGACACCGCCACGGGGGCCGAGGAATTCCCCGTCTTCACCGTCCTGCACGCCGCCGCCGAAGGCGATGCCGCCCGCATCCGCACGCTGATGGAGAGCCCCTCGGTCACCGGCGCCTTCTCCTTCCTCGTGCGCCCGGGCGCGCCCACGGTGATGGAGGTCGAGGCCTCCCTCTTCCCCCGTCGCGCGCTCGACAGGGTGGGGATCGGGCCGCTGACCTCGATGTACTGGTTCGGCCCCATGCGGCGCGGGATCGCCGACGACTACCGCCCGGCGGTGCACGATTCCGACGCGCTGGTGGTGCTGAACGGCGCGGGCGAGCGGATCTGGCGGCCGCTGGCGAACCCTGCCACCCTGCAGGTCTCAGGTTTCGCGGACCGCGACCCGCGGGGCTTCGGGCTTGTGCAGAGCCTGACACGGTTCGAGGATTTCGACGACCCCGAGGCCGCCTACCACCGCCGCCCCTCGGTCTGGGTGGAGCCGCTGGGCGACTGGGGGCCCGGTGCCGTGGTGCTGGTGGAAATTCCCACCCGCGACGAGTTCGCCGACAACATCGTGGCCTTCTGGCGCCCCGGGGCGCCGCTGGAGCCCGGCCGCCACGACCTCAGCTATCGCCTGCACTGGGGCGCTGCACCGCCGCCGGTCACGCCCATGCAGGTGGTGGCCGGCGCGAGCGGCCGCCACATCCTGCGCGGGGACGCGCTGACCTTCACCGTGGATTTCGCGGGCGAGACCCCCGGCGCCGTGGCCGATCTGGAGGTCACCGGGGCCGAGGCCTTCGGCACGGCCGTCTTTCATGTCCCCGAGGCGCAGGGTGGCGCCGGCGCCACCCGCGCGACCTTCCACCTCGTGCCGGGGGCCGCCGAGGCCGCCGAACTGCGCCTCGTGCTGCGCGAACCGGACGGCCGGGCGCTCAGCGACACCTGGCTCTACCGCTGGACCCCAGCCCGCGGCGGGGGGCTCTGACCGCCTCAGGGCGGCGCATCGGCCTCGCCGGGGGATGTCCGGTCACACAGACCGAGTCGCTGCAGGGCTGCGTTGTGGACCTGCTCGGGCGGCCTGTCGCCGGGAACATGGACCCAGTCGGCGACTGGGCCGGCTGCGGCGATCTGCCGGCGCACGACCTCCGCGTCGGCATCGGAGGCATCGCCCCGGCGCGCCGTCACGCGGGCCAGCAGAGCCTCCTCAGGCGCGTCGAGCCAGAGGCCGTCGAAGGCCAGCCCGGCGGTCTGCGCCAACGCCCGCGCCGCCTCTCGCTCCCCCTCATCCAGATGCACGGCGTCGAGCACCACGCCATGTCCGGCGCCGAGGACATGGGCGGCACGGGCGCGCATCTCGGCATAGACCGCGTCCGAGGCGGCGCGGGTGTAGCTGCCGGGCGGCAGCCGGTCGGTCTCGGCCACGCCGGCCTGCGCCTTTCGGATCAGGTCCGACCGCAGCAGGACCGCCCCCGGCGCGGGGCCGATCTGCGGGGCGAGGCGTTCGGCCAGGGTGGACTTTCCGCTGCCGGAGAGCCCCCCAACCGCCACCAGCCGCGCGGGCGGAGGCGCGAGGTAGCCACGCGCGGCGGCGAGGTAGTCAGCCGCCTCGGCCCGCGCC
>SKMM01000358.1 GCA_007121055.1 Paracoccaceae bacterium
AGTTCGATCTCCTGCAGCCGCCCCGGCCCCTGCCGGCAGTCCCAGGGGCCGGTCGCGGGCTTGGCCTCGGCCAGCCGCCGCCGCATGTCGGCAACATTCGCCAGCACCTCCGGCGCGCGCCCCTTCTCGGCCAGCAACTCCCTGCGGAAGGCCTCCACTTCCGCCCCCAGCTCGGCCGATCCCGCCACCGGCCGCGCGCGGGTCAGCGCCAGATGCTCCCATGTCCAGGCCTCCCGCCGCTGGTAGTCGCGGAACGCGGCCAGCGCCGTGGCCACCGGCCCCTGCCGCCCCGAGGGTCGCAGCCGCATGTCGACCTCGTAAAGCCGCCCCTCGGCCATCGGTGCCGACAACGCCGTCACCAGCGCCTTGGTCAGCCGCGCGTAATAGGTCTTGGCATCGAGCGGTCTCGGCCCGTCGGACGACTCTGTCCCTTCGGCATCGTAGATCACGATCAGATCGAGGTCCGAGGCCGCGTTGAGCCGCCCGGCGCCGAGGCTGCCCATCCCCAGCACCACCGCGCCGCGCCCCGGCTGCGGGCCGTGCCGGCGCGCGAACTCGGTGCACACGGGCTCCCACAGCGCGGCCACGCAGGCCTCGGCCAGATCGGCGTACTGGCTGGCGGCCTCGAAGGCCTCGATCAGGCCCCGCAGGTGGTGCACGCCCACCCGGAAATGCCACTCCCGTGCCCAGCCCCGGGCGGCATCGAGCTTGCGTTCGTAGTCCTGCACCCCGGCCAGCCGGGCCGTCAGCGTCGCCCGGAGCGGGCCGCGTCCCGGCCAGGGGGCGAAGAAATCGCCCCCGATCACCGCGTCGAACACGGCTGCATTGCGCGCCAGATACTGCGCCAGCCGGGGCGCGGTGGCGCAGATGTCCACCACCAGGTCGATCAGCTGCGGATTGGCCTCGAACAGCGAGAAGAGCTGCACCCCCGCCGGCAGCCCGGACAGGAACCCGTCGAACCGCGCCAGCGCCGTCTCGGGGTCGTCGGAGTCCGACAGCTGGCGCAGGATCTCGGGCCGCAGCCGCCGGAAGATCGCCGCCCCCCGTTCCGAGCGCAGCGCCGGGTAGCTCTCCCACCGCGCCACAAGCTCCTGCGACGCCTCGGGCAGATCCGGCTCGGGCACGGCCTGTTCGGTGGGGGCGAAGAAGCCCTCGGTCAGCTCGGCCACTTCCCCCAGACGGGCCGACAGGCTGCGCCGCCAGGCCGCGGTGTCGCCCTCGCCCATGAAGCGCGCAAGCCGGTCGAAGCCGTCGGGGGTCGCGGGCAGTTTCTGTGTCTGCGCGTCGGCGATCATCTGGAGCCGGTGCTCGACCTCGCGGTGGGCGCAATAGGCCTCGGCCAGCCGCCCGGCCACCCCGCGCGGGACCCAGCCCCGCATCGACAGCGCCTTCAGCGCGGGCAGGGTGGCGGGGTCGCGCAGGACCGGATCCCGCCCGCCGGCGATCAGTTGCCGGGTCTGGGTGAAGAACTCGATCTCGCGGATGCCGCCCGCGCCGAGCTTCATGTCGTGGCCCTCGAGCGGCATGTCGCCGTGGGCCGCCGCGAGCCCCTTGTGCGCGCGGATGCGCAGCCGCATGTCATGGGCGTCCTGGATCGCGGCGAAGTCCAGATGCCGGCGCCAGACGAAGGGCGCCATGCGCCGCAGGAATCGCGCGCCCGCCTCCAGGTCGCCCGCGCAGGGGCGCGCCTTGATCCAGGCCGCGCGCTCCCAGGTGCGTCCGAAGCTCTCGTAATACCGCTCGGCCGCCTCCATCGACAGGCAGACGGGCATGACGCTCGCGTCGGGGCGCAGGCGCAGGTCGGTGCGGAAGACATAGCCCTCGGCGGTCCGGTCCCCGATCAGCGCGGTCAGCTTGCGGGTGACGCGGATGAAGGCCGCGCGGGCCTCCATCTGTTCCGGGGGGCCGTCGAAGCGCTCCTCGTCGAACAGGCAGATCAGGTCGATGTCGGAGGAGTAGTTCAGCTCGCCCGCGCCCATCTTCCCCATGGCGAAGACGACCATGCCGGCGGCGGTGGCGGCGTCGTCGGGCCCCGCTCCCGGGATCTTGCCGCGGCGGATCTCTTCGGACACCAGCGCCTGCAGCCCCAGCTGCACCGCCCGGTCGGCGAGCCGCGTCAGCGCCCCCGTCACCGCCTGCAGGTCCCACACACCGCCGAGATCCGCGAGCGCCACCAGCAGCGCCACCCGGGCCTTGGCCAGCCGAAGGGCGGGACCAAGCTCGGACAGCGGCGCTTCCGAGGCCAGTATGGCCTCCAGCGCGGCCTCGGGCGGGCCCGACAGCGCTTCGGCCAGCCACTCGGCGTGACGCAGCGTCAGTCCGCGCAGGAAGGGGCTGCAGCCGGCCGTCCCCTCCACCAGGTCCCCCAGTTCCGGCGGCAGCCCCGGCACGGCCGCCCGCGCCTCGCGCCCGGCATCGCGGTCGAAGGGCAGGGGGCAGCGGGTCAGCCGGGCGGAAAAGGGCGTGGCGATGTCCATGGGGCATGATTGGCCCGGCCCCGGCAGCCGGTCAACAGCCGCGGGTTGCGGCGGCAGGCCGGGCGGGCATACTGCGTCCGCCCGACCCGAAAGGAGCCCCATGAGCAAGAGCCTCGCCCGGGTGCGCACCGCCCTGAAAGATGCCGGTCTTGCAGTCGATCTGCGGGAAATGGAAGCTTCCACCCGCACGGCCGAAGAGGCGGCGGCGGCGGTGGGCTGCGCGCTCGACCAGATCGTGAAGTCCATCGTATTCCGCGGCGAGGGGAGCGGCCATGTAAGGTTGTTCCTGACAGCGGGCGGCAACCGGATCTGCCCCGAGAAGGCCGCCCGCGTCGCGGGCGAGCCGCTGGGACGTGCCGACCCGGCCCTCGTGCGGGCCGAGACAGGGTTTGCCATCGGGGGTGTGGCCCCGGTGGGGCACCTCAGGCCGATCCCCTGCTGGGCCGACCCGCGGTTGCAGCAGTTCGACACGGTCTGGGCGGCCGCCGGGACACCGCGGCATGTCTTCGCCATCGCCCCCGCGGTGCTCCTGCGCCTCACCGGGGCGACGCTTGCCGATTTCACCCTCTGAGGCTTGTCCGCAGGGCACCTGTCCCGAGGGACGCGCAGGCCGATGGTGC
>SKMM01000349.1 GCA_007121055.1 Paracoccaceae bacterium
GGGCGGCCGTCCTCCAGCGCCTCCAGCGCCTCGGCCACCACCGCCCCCTCGACGCAGCCGCCCGAGACCGAGCCCGCGATCTCGGCCCGCCCCGACACCGCGAGCTGGCTGCCCACCGGGCGCGGCGCGCTGCCCCAGGTCTCGATCACGGTCGCGAGCGCCGCACCGCGGCCGTCCCGGGCCCAGCCCAGCGCGGTCTCGACGATGGCTTCGAACTCTGCGGTGTGGTCCATGCGATCCCCCCTGCCAGCCCAGTATGCAAGGGGCAGACGGGCGATGCCAGAGGCGGCACAATTTGATCAAATCCCTTGACCGCCGGCCGCGCGCCTGTATCTAGGACGGTACCCCACAGCCATCAGGAGCGTCAGGCCATGCAGCCGATCACCAATCACATGCCCACGGCCGAGCTTCAGGCGCTGGACGCCGCCCACCACCTGCACCCCTTCACCGACCACGCGGCGCTGGCGAAAAAGGGCGTGCGGGTGATCACGCGGGCCGATGGCGTGCGGCTGTGGGACAGCGAGGGCCACGAGATCCTCGACGGCATGGCGGGCCTGTGGTGCGTCAACATCGGCTACGGCCGCGCGGAACTGGCCGACGCCGCGGCGCGCCAGATGCGCGAACTGCCTTATTACAACACCTTCTTCCAGACCACCCATGTGCCGGCCATCGCGCTCGCCGCGCGCATCGCGGAACTGGCGCCGGGCGACCTCAACCACGTCTTCTTCGCGGGCTCGGGGTCGGAGGCGAACGACACCAACCTGCGCATGGTCCGCCACTACTGGGCGCTGAAGGGCAAGCCGGAAAAGACCGTCTTCATCGCCCGCAAGAACGCCTACCACGGCTCCTCCATGGGCAGCGCCTCCCTGGGCGGCATGCAGGCCATGCACGCCCAGGGCGGCCTGCCGCTGCCCGGCATCGTGCACATCAACCAGCCCCACTGGTACCTCGAGGGCGGCGACATGACGCCCGAGGAGTTCGGCCGCGCCCGCGCGCAGGAACTCGAGGCCAAGATCCTCGAACTGGGCGAGGACAAGGTCGCCGCCTTCATCGCCGAACCCATACAGGGCGCCGGCGGCGTCATCATCCCGCCCGACAGCTACTGGCCCGAGATCCAGCGCATCTGCGACAAGTACGAGATCCTGCTGGTGGCCGACGAGGTCATCTGCGGCTTCGGCCGCACCGGCCACTGGTTCGGCAGCCAGCATTTCGGCATCCGGCCCCACATCATGACCATCGCCAAGGGCCTGTCCTCGGGCTACCAGCCCATCGGCGGCTCGGTGGTGTGCGACGAGGTCGCCGAGGTGCTGTCCCACGGCGAGTTCTTCCACGGCTACACCTATTCGGGCCACCCGGTGGCCGCCGCCGTGGCGCTCGAAAACCTGCGGATCATGGAAGAAGAGGACATCCTCGGCCATGTCCGCCGGACCGCCGCGCCCCACCTGGCCGAGGCCTGGGCCACCCTCGCCGACCACCCGCTGGTGGGCGAGGCGGTGACGCTGGGCCTACTCGGCGCCCTCGCGCTGACCCCCGACAAGGCCTCCCGCGCCCGCTTCGCCTCCGAGCCCGGCACCGCGGGCCTGATCTGCCGCGAACGCTGCTTCGCCAACGGCCTCGTGATGCGCCATGTGGCCGACCGCATGGTGGTCTCGCCGCCGCTGGTCATCACCCCCGGCGACATCGACCTGATCGTCTCCCGCGCCCGCACCGCGCTCGACGAGGCCCACGCCATCCTCCGCCAGGATGGCCTCCTGCGCGCCGCCGCCTGACAGACCGCCCGCCCCCCGTCTCGCGGTCCGTCCGCGGGACGGCGTCCCGCACGGCGCCGCCCACGAACAGACCAAACCCGAAGAGCCGCCGGACCCGCCCCTCGCGCCGGTGAAGGCCCTGCGGCGATCCGGCCCCCGATCATGCCGAGGCCACCGTGAAGGACATCGCCGCATAGCTCAACCGATAGCCGGGCCCGGTCCAGACGGCCGACACCGGGCCCCGGACCGGCTCGACCGTGGCCTCGCACCGGTCCGCGCCGAACGGGCCGCCCCGCGCCGGCACCGCCCGCAGCGTCAGGCCGGTCCCGCCGGCCCCGGGGATGGCGACACAGCGCAGCCCCAGCCGCTGCAGACGCACCCGGGCGAAGGGCAGCAGCGCCTCGACCGGCATGGCCATGGCGCGCGGCCAGGCGCGGGGCAGCGTGTCGGCCCATTCCAGATCCGGCACCGCACACCAGGGCACGGTGGCCATCGCCGATGCCAGCGTCGCCACCAGCGACCCCGGCGCGGCCTGCAGCTCGATCACCCGCCAGCCGTCCACGTCGAAGCGCGCCAGCAGATGCTCGCCGCCCGAGGCGATCCGGCACCCGCCCGCCTCGGTGATCTCGGTGGTGCTGACGACCGGCTGGCGCTGGCGCAGCCAGCCGGGCGCGTCGCCCTCCGCCTCCACGGTCCAGATCGTGCGGCCCGACAGGATCGAGGACAGCGTGTCATGCACCGCCGCCACGGGGGTGGCGGCCTGGATCATGTCGCCCTGGCCCGGCACGCCCTGCGCCCGCCAGCGGCGCGGCCGGCCCTCGGCGGGGTCGAGCTGCAGGTAATTTGCCAGCCGGAACGGCGCCGTGGGCGCGCCGGGATAGCCCTCGCGCTGCACATGCAGATGCAGGTGCGGCACATAGGACCGGCCCGAATTGCCCACCTGCCCGATCCGCGTGGCGAACCCCACCCGCTGCCCCGGCGCGACGGCGATGGTGCCGGGCATCAGATGGGCCAGCATCACGTGGCACTGCTCGTCATGCCGGATCAGCACGTGGTTGCCCCAGTTCTCGGCGTGGTTGGCCACGCCGAGCACGTTGTCGGGCACATCGTCGCGCGTGTCGACCACCTGCCCCCGGATCGGGGCGCGCACGGTCTCCCCCCACAGCGACGGCGCGTCCGGGGCCGGCCCCGGGCGCTCGAAATCCAGCGCATGCCGCCAGGCGGCGCGGTGCGAGATCACCCCGCCGAACCCCTGGGTGATGCGCACCGGACCGCTGACCGGCACCGCCAGCAGCGGCTCCTGCGGCGGCCCCCAGCGCGCCGCCCGCCAACTGCTGCGCAGCCATTTCAGCGCGGGCGACACCTGCCAGTCCGGGTCCGGCCTGAACGGGCCCGCGGCCAGCGCCGACAGCAGCAGCAGCACCGTCAGCCCGAACGGGATCGGCAGGATCGCGAGCCCCGGCACCGCCAGGAAGTTCTGGATGAACGCCGCCAGCAGCGCCGCCAACCCCCCGGCCAGCGGCGCCAGCATCAGGCTGGGGCGGCCCGGCACGAAAAACGCCGTGCCCGCCGCGATCCCCGCCAGCACATAGTTGTAGGCCGTCACCTCCCACGCGAACGGGATGCCCAGCACCAGAAGCCCCTGCGCCAGCACCATCCCGCCCAGCCAGCCCAGCAGCCCCGCCACCAGCCCCAGCGGCGCGTTCAGCGCGATCACCGCCAGCACCAGCAGACCCGACACGACCGAGGGCGACAGCACCACCACCCCCATCGCGGTCAGGAAGGTCACCGGCACCTCGGCCCAGCCGGGGCTCGCCATCACCGGCCAGTCGAAGCTGACCACGGCATGGTGCACGCCCACGGGCATCAGCGTGAACAGCACCGTGGCCACCGCGGCATAGGGCAGGATCAGCACCGGCAGGCCCGGCCGCCGCAGAGCCTCGCTCAGCACCAGCGACACCAGCACCACCAGCATCTGCGCAAACAGCGTGAAGGCGAGCATGAACGGCACCGATGGCTCCAGCGGCAGCAGCAGCCACGCCGAGACCAGCCCCACCAGAAAGGTGTTCATCCGCTCCGCCAGGCCGAACCGGCCCGGCATGTAGCGCCCGATCACGCGCCCCAGCGCCTCGGACAGCGTCGCTGCCGCCAGCGCCATCGCCGCAAGCGCGGGATGGAACGCCAGCGCGATCCAGGGCCCCAGCGCCAGCCAGGGCGCGCGCAGCATCAGGAGCGCCGCGACCGGCCGCAGATAGACCTCCACCGCCCACAGGCCAACCCGACGCGGAGTGTCCAGCCGCGCCCGGCGGACCGTCTGTACCGCGGGCCTGGCGCTCTGGGCCTCGTCCAGCATCGCGCGTCAGGCGCTCCGCGCCAGCTTCTCGGGCGTTTCCTCCAGCGACCCGGCATCGGCCAGCTCCTCGCGCCGCCGGATCACCCGGGGCCGGCCCTGGGCGTCGATCATCACGACCGCGGGGCGCAGATGGATGAAGGTCATCGACTGGTTGATGTTGTAGGCCCCCACCGGATGCAGCACCAGCCGGTCGCCGGTCTGCAGCCGCGGCAGGTACACATGCTCGCGGATTACGTCGATCTCCATGCACAGATCGCCCAGCAGCCGCACCGGCTCCACCGGCGCCGCGCCTGGCTGGGCGGGCGAGGCCTGGATGGCGAACCACGAGGCGGTGTAGAGCAGGTTCACCCCGGCATCGAGGACATATCCGGGCCGCTGCGGAAGCTCCGCCGGGCCGGTCCAGCCGGTCTTGGCCGCGACCCCCTCGGGCGGCGCGCTGCGCGGCTGGCCGCGCCCCTTCACCACCACCACCGTGCTCAGCAGCCAGCCCGCGTTGTCCACCAGATGCCGCCCCGTCTCCAGCCGCAGCAGCGGCCGCTCGCGCGCCGGCAACTGGTTCAGCGGGCCCGTGATCGCCTCGGCGTAGCGGTCGATCGACGGAATCACGCTGGACGCGGGTCCCGCCATCCCGTGCAGCAGGCTGTCCGAGGCGAACCCCCCGCCGAGATTCAGGCAACCGACCAGATGCCCGGTCTCCTCGCGCAGCGCCTCGCGCAGGCCCAGCAGGACCTGCGTGGCCACGCGGTACGCCTCGGGGTCGAGCACATAGGTCCCGATATGGGTGTGCAGCGTGTGCAGCCGCAGCGCGGGGTTGCGGATCAGCCGCAGCGCGGCCTGATGGGCCTCGCCATTGGTGGCGCTGAAGCCGAATTTCGACCAGGTCGGCGCGCGCCCGGTGGGGATCATCACCCGCAGCCCCACATCGAAGGGCCCGCCCAGCTCGGCCGCGATCCCCTCCAGCATCAGCAACTCGTCCCAGTTGTCGATCTGGATCAGCGCGCCCTCGCCCAGCGCCCGGCGGACGGTCGCCTCGCGCTTGTAGGGGCCGTTGATGATCACCTCGCGCCCGGGATAGCCAAGCTGCCGCGCCTTGCCGTATTCGTAGGAGGACACGACCTCGGCCATCCAGCCTTCGCTGCGGAACACGCGGCAGACGGCATCCAGCGGGTTGGTCTTGAACGACCAGGCGAACTCGACCTTCCTGTAGCGCTCGCGGAAGGCCCGGCGCTGCGCCTCGGCGCGCTGGCGCATGACGCGCTCGGACAGGACGAACAGCGGCGAGCCGTACTCCTGCATCAGCGCCTCGACCGACACGCCGTCGATCTCCGCGATCACGTCGCTGGGGGCGGTGGCCGTCAGCGGATTGCGGGCCACCGCCGCGCCCATGCCCGCGCCGCCAAGTTCGGCCGTGATGTCGGGGCCGGCATATGTCATACGTCACTTCTCCTCATGCTGCCGCACGCCCATGGCGATATGGCCCTGCGTCGCGAGCCCGGCCAGGTCCGAGATGTCCCCCACGATATCGGCAACATGGCGCACAAACATTGACCCAGCCTTACAGGCCTGAGGCGCCGGCGCAACGCGACCCAGCGCGCGGGCCGCCACCAGCCCGGGCATGTTGCACCCAAGCTTGGCCGGGAAGGAGATCCAGGACGGGAACCGGGGGTTGATCTCGAACAGATGATGGCGCCCGTGGCCCGGCCGCAGGAACTCGATCTCGAACCCGCCGTCCCAGCGCAGCTCGGCGATCAGGCGCCGGGTCAGGTCGATCAGCGCGGGGTCCTCGACCACCACGCCGCCAAAGGCCTTGCCCAGCCGCGTCCGCAACAGCTTGCGCATGGCACAGAAGGCCAGCAGCCCCCCCTTGCCGTCGCCCACCCCGGCCACGACGAACTCCTCGCCATGCAGCGCCTGCTGCACCAGGATCGGCGCCCCCCAGGTCGCGTGGATGTCGGCGAAGGCGGCATAGAGCTGGGCCTCGTCCTGCACCAGCCGCGCGTCATACAGCGCGCCCTTCACATAGCACGGATAGCCCACCCGCTGCGCCAGGACGGCCAGCTCCGACGCGGTGTCGGCGGCCAGCGTCATGGGGGTCGGCACCCCCACCCTCGCGGCCAGCCCCGGCAGCGCGACCTTGTCGCGGGCCCGCAGCGCCTCGGACGAGGGCACCGCGACGGCGATGCCCATCTTCTGCAGCGTGGGGCGCAGCCGGATCAGGTTGGCGAGCTCGGAATCCAGCGTCGGGATGATCAGCGACAGTTGCTCGGCCGCATGCACCTCGCGCAGACGCTCGAGGAACGCCTCGGGCCCGGCGCCGGGATAGGGGAACATCCAGGCCGCATCCACCGCGTCGGCGCCGCGGGAGAACAGCCCGGTTTCGAGGATGTCATAGCTGATCCCGACGAACCGGGCCTCGGGGATCACCTCGCGCACGGATTCGACCACGGCGCCGCCCGCCTGCGGGCTTTCGCCGCGGTGCAGGCCGCTGACCAGGATCACTGGGGACGGGGACGGCGACAGCAAGGCGGACCCTACGCCCTGGACCCGGCGGCGGGCTGGGGCTGGAGTACGTCGAGGCCCCGCAGCCGGGCCACGAACTGCTCGGCATCGCGGTGCGCCGCCGCCGGCGGCGCGTCGAAGCGCGTGATCAGCGCATCGGCGATGTCCTGCGCCGCGGCCCCCTCGATCACCATCGACAGCGCCGCGGCCCCCTCGGGATTTAGCAGAAAGAACTCGCCCGTGTGGCGATTGAACGCGAAGCGTTCGGACAGAATGCGCCAGGGGGAGTTCTCTGCGCTCGACATGAAACCTCTCTTGCGGGGGCGCGACCGGAAACCGTTTCGCAATAACCCTAAAGTTGTCTACAGAGTGTTACGGCCTTGTTCCAGATCAATTCTGCGGTTTCGCGATGCGCTAAACTCGTCTCCGTTCAACCGGTCCCGCCCGCCGGCACATCGTGCAATGCCCGCGGGCCGGCCAACCAAGAAGGCTGATCTCATGTTCCCACGTTTCGGTCTTTCCGCACGCGTTCTCGGCACGGCGACGCTGGCGGCCTGCCTTGGCCTGTCCGGCCAGGCGCAGGCCGAGCCCCTGCGCGCCGCGCCGCATGCCCCGCTCGAATTCCTCGATCCGATCTGGACCACGGCCTACATCACCCGGTCCCACGGGTATCTCGTCTACGACACCCTCTTCGGGATGGACGAGGAGTTCGAGCCCCAGCCCCAGATGGTGTCGGACTGGTCGGTGTCCGAGGACGGGCTGACCTGGTCCTTCACCCTGCGCCCGGGCCAGCTCTGGCATGACGGCACGCCCGTCACCGCCGAGGACGCGGTGGCCTCGCTGGCGCGCTGGGGCGCCCGCGACGGGCTCGGCCAGGCGCTGTTCGAGCTGGTCGAGGAGATCGCCGCCGACGACGACGCGAGCTTCACCATCCAGCTCAGCCAGCCCTTCCCGCGCATGCGCCATGCGCTGGGCAAGATGTCCTCGAACGTGGCGTTCATCATGCCGGCCCGGATCGCCGCCACGCCCCCGGACCAGCCGATCACCGACCCGATCGGCTCGGGGCCCTACATGCTGTCGATGGAGGACTGGGCCGAGGGCCGCGTCGTCTACCTGCGCAACGACCTCTACGTGCCGCGCGAGGAACCCACCTCGCTCAGCGCCGGGGCCAAGATCGGCTTCATGGAACGGATCGAGTGGGTGTATTTCGACACCCATGAGGAGGCCGTCGACGCCACGCTGGCCGGCGACATCCACTATTTCGAATCCCCCTCCACCGCCGTGGTGGACCGCTTCGCCGACCAGGATGTGGCCATCCTCGAGGTGACCGACCCCAGCGGCAATGTCGGCATGGCGGTGTTCAACCACCAGATCCCGCCCTTCGACAACCCCGACATCCGCCGGGCGGTGATCACCGCGATGTCGCAGTCCGATTACATGGACGCGGCGCTGGGCGATCCGGAGTTCTGGCAGACCTGCGATTCGGTCTTCGCCTGCGGCACGCCCTTCGCCACCGACACCGGCGTTCCCAATTTCGTGACCGGCGATCTCGACGCCGCGCGCCAGATGCTGGCCGAGGCGGAGTATGACGGCACCCCGGTGGTGATCCTCGATCCCATCGACAGCCCGGTGATCTCCGCCTTCACCGGCGTGACCCTGGAGCTGTTCGAGGAGCTCGGCCTCACCGTCGACCACCAGCCGATGCCCTGGGCGGAACTGCTCGAGCGCCGGACCGCGCGCACCGCCGAGGACGGCGCGGTCTGGAACATGTTCCACACCTGGTGGATCGCCGACGACCTCAGCGACCCGCTGCGCATCGCCTATTCCGGCAACCCCGAGACCGGCTGGATCGGCTGGCCCGACGCGCCCGAACTGACCGATCTGCGCCGCGCCTTCCTGCTGGCCGACACCGACGACGCCGCCGCCGAGGCCGCGGCCGAGGTCCAGCAAGTGGTTGCCGGAAATGCGCATTTCGCGATCCTCGGGCAGTTCTTCGAGCCGATCGCCTTCCGGTCCGACCTGCTCGGCCTGCAGCGCCCGATCCAGATGTACTACAACCTCGCCCTGCCGCCGTCCGACTGACCGACGGCCACAGGTGACGACCTCGAACGGGCGGCGCAAGCCGCCCGTTGCCGTTTGCGCCCCCCCCGATCGGCAAGAACACGCGCAGAGCCGGCGCAGGCCCGAAAAAGGGACTTCGCCGCCCCGCCGCCCTGTGGATAACTCAAATGGTTAACAACGAGTCCACCCAAGGTGGCAGACGGGCAGACCTATCGGGGCAGGGGATCACGATCGCGCCAGACAGCTTCCGCCGGGCCTGCCCCGGCGGCGACCGGCCGATTCGAGGCGGAATCTCGCCTCCATTTGGACCCACTCCTCGGGCGGTATCGGGCTCAGGAAATCCTGACTCCAGCCCGCGCGCTGCGCCCGAGAATGAGGTCCGAGATGCCCAGACAGACCCCGTCCGCCCGGCCCGGTTTCGTTCCGAAGCTCAAGGCCCTGCTGTCCGCCGCCCTGCTGGCGCTCCTGCCGATGGTCACGTCGGCGGCGGCCCAGAGCGCCCCTGAAACGGTCCGCTTCCAGAGCATCGCGCCGGACCGCGCCGTGCTGACCGGCCGGCTCCACCGCCCCGCCCGAACCGGCCCCGCGCCCGCGGTGGTGCTGATGCACGGCTGCGGCGGCTGGCAGCCCGAGGTGCTGGCCACGCTCGACACCTACGCCCGCTTCCTGACGGCGAACGGCTTCGTCGTCCTGAACCTCGACAGCTTCGGCACCCGCAACCTCGCCGGCGGGCGCGTCTGCTCCAGCCTCGGCGAATTGCGGCGGGCCCGGAGCTACCGCACCCAGGACGCCTTCACCGCGCTGGCCTTCCTGCGCCACCAGCGCTTCGTGGATGGCGAGAACATCTTCCTCGTGGGCCAGAGCAACGGCGGCAGCGTCGCGCTGCTCAGCGCGCTGAACAGCACCGTCCGGCGCAATGGCGACCAGGGCTTCCGCGGGGTGGTTGCGCTCTATCCCTGGTGCGGGGCCACGGGCGGCCGGCGGCTCGACCTGCACTCGCCGCTGCTGGTGCTGGGCGGCGGGCGCGACGACTGGGTGCCGATCCGCGACTGCACCCGCTTCGTCGGCCGCGGCCAGGAACTGTCGGTGCGGGTGTTCCCCAACGCCGCGCATTCCTTCGACCTGCGCATCCCGGTGCAGCGCTATATGGGCAACCTGGTCGGCTACAACCCGCAGGCCGCTGCAGCCTCGCGCAACGAGATGCTGGCCTTCTTCCAGCGCCACAGCGCGGACCGGCGCCTCGCCGCGCGCTGAGCCTCCGGACGCTGTTGCGCGGCGGCCACAGACACGCCGTGGCCGCCGCCCGCCGGGACCCGGATTCGATGGCCCGCCCCCGGGGGCCGTGATACGAGGAACCATCTGAAGTTCCTCAACCGGTGCCCTGATATGAAACCCCTTCGTCACATCGCCTGCAGTGCCGCCCTCGCCCTCGCGGCCACGGCCGGACCGGCCGCAAGCCAGTCCTTCGACTTCCTCGGCGGGGTCCGCCTGATCGGCAACGACTACACCCTCGGCTATGGGGCGCTGACCTACAGCTTCCCCGAAACCGCGACCGGCAACGCCCGGCTGCGCGTCGGCGGCACGGCCCTCTCCACGCGCCAGTTCGGCCCGCATCTGAGCCAGCAGACCCTCGGCGTCACCGGCGGCTATGCCTGGTCGGTGGGCCCGGGCGGAAGCTTCGCACTGATGGCCGGCCCGGTCTATGTCAGCCGGTCCCAGGCCGGGCAGGAGTCGATCGACGAGTTCGGCGGTCTGTTCGTGGCCGAATACGGCGGTTTCGTCGGCGAGCGGGGGTATTTCGGCGCCTATGCCGAACACTCCACCCCCGATGACGCGACCTTTCTGCGCGGATTCTATTCCTGGTACTTCACCGACGCCTTCGGCGTCGGACCGGATCTGAGCTATTTCACCGAACCCGGCCTGCGGCGCGCCATCGTCGGGGTGCGGGCCAGCTATGTCCAGAACGCCAATGTCTGGTCCGCCATTCTTGGCTATGGCCGGACCCGCAACACCCGGCTCGACCAGACCGACAACAGCCCGGTCCTGGAACTGCAGGTCGCAACGCGCTTCTGAACGGGACCGGGGTCCGCCCTCGGCAGGGAGGCGCGGCCGCCTCCCTCGCCCGGGCCGAAGACCGGCGGCCGGAGGCGGCCCCTCAAGGCCATGCAGGGCCACCCTGCCACCGGCCCGCGGCGGACGCCCCGCCCCGCGGCGTGTCCGCCACCCAACCCCGCGATACCACCGCAGCCAATGCGCACGGCGTCCCGAGGGGAAAAGCCCCGAAGACCCGCCGCATCTGCGCCCGACGACACCCTGTCGTCCACCTCCCCCCAAGGATCGGCCCGCCAAGGCGACCGGCACCGCCCCCTCCGGCCTGGGCACGCCCCTCCCCGGCGGCCCAGCTTCCCCACGCCGGGCCGCGCGCCCGCGCCGGAACGTGCCGGGGGCGGGCCCATGGCCTCCCCACAGCCCCCGCGCAGGGCCTTTCATTGATCGGCCGCCTCCGCCCCTTACCTTGGGGGGACCGGGGCAGGCCCGGTGAGCGCAACGGCCGCCGCAGGGCGGGCCGGATACGGTGGCGCCGTACATGCGCAGGCCGGACCGCGCCGGGACGACGGCACCGCCGCGCCCGGAGGCGACACGCACCTCCCGCGGGGCTGCGAACAGGGAGCAGGGTCTTGGACATCACCCCGGCCGCCGCGCTGATCAACCTCACCGACGACCAGTTCCTGATCCTGCTGGTGCTGCTGGGCACCATCGTGGCCTTCGTGTGGAACCGGGTGCGCCACGACATCGTGGCCTTCGGCGCGCTGCTCGCCTGCGTGCTGCTGGGCCTGACGCCGGCCGA